>CAYZQB010000207.1:0-5079 GCA_964480395.1 uncultured Planctomycetia bacterium | reverse complement strand
TATCAAGGACGTAATCACACATCATGTAAATTATTTCAAGGTTTTCACGTGGAGCGATATTACCGTATTTGCGATGTACACTCTGCCTGTGCTGATTCTGGCGAGTTTGTTCGTCTACCGTCCGTATTGTCAGTTTATTTGTCCTTTTGGACTCTGGGCTTGGCTTTTTGAGAATTTTGCGTTCAATAAGGTCAAAATTGATGAGGAAAAGTGCATTCACTGCGAGAAATGCGTGAAAGTTTGTCCGACCGATGCGATGAAGGTGATTTATGCGAACAAACGCCAGTGTTTTGTCCCTGACTGCTGGAGCTGTGGTGCTTGCATAACCGTCTGCCCAACAGATGCGATATTATTCATCACCAAAAAACAAAATAAATGAAACAATTCGCGTTCGATTTTGTTAAATAATGTACGGGAAATAAAAATTCTCGCTGACCCTGTCATTCCCAACTTGATTGGTAAACCAGTATTTTCTTAGTTCTCGCCATTCTGGATTCCCGTTTTCACGGGAATGACAATGAAGTGAGTTTAATTTCTCGTAATTATAACGGAGTAAAAATACTATGCGAAAGCGCAAAATCAATCATTATAAACTCATTTCCAAATGTACATACATAACGTGCAGATAAACTCCGTCTATTACAATTCGCAGAAACGTCAAACTTTCCAAATCAGACAATTGCAAATTTCTCCGCAGTTTTATAAATTGCATGTTTTTACGTACAAATTCTGTGAAAATTTCCAATTTTGAGTGTTTGTAAATTTTATCAACAATATGAAAGGCAATAAAATGGCTGACCAGATTAATATAAAAATTAAGATTTCAGATGAAAATGTTATTTCTGAGAAATTTATTGCAGGAGTAAAACTCTCGGAAATAATTGAGAAACTTGAACTGAAAAATGCATATAAAGATGAAATCCTTGGTGCTCTTGTGTTTGAGGGCATGAACAACGTTGAAGGTGATAAACATGACGACGGGAGAATCCTCGTTGATTTACAATGCGAATTCACAAATAATGTTGCGTTTGAGCTAGTTGAGCTTGGAAGAGCAGAATCGTTTGAGATTTTGCGGCACAGCGGAGCGCATATCATGGCTCAGGCGGTGAATCATCTTTTCGGTCCTTGCAAATTCTGGGTTGGACCAGCAATTGAGGATGGATATTATTATGACATTGACTGCGAGCACAAAATTGATGAGCAAGATCTGAAAAAGATTGAAAAAGAGATGATGAACATCGTCAAACAGCGTTTGCCATTCGAGAAAAAACTCGTTAGCAAGGAAGAAGCTCTTGAGCAGTTTAAGCATGATGAATATAAGGTTGACCTGATTTCAGGGCTTGAGGATAAGCAGATTTCACTATATTCACAGGGAGATTTCACAGATTTATGTCGGGGTCCACATCTGCCTAACACTGGTTACTTAAAAGCGTTCAAGGTTATGAAGTTTTCAGGAGCGTACTGGAAAGGTGACTCGGAAAACAAGATGCTTCAACGCCTCTACGGCACCGCTTTCTTCGACAAAGGTGCTTTGAAGGAACATCTCGATTTAATCAAAGAAGCTGAGGAACGTGATCATCGCAGATTGGGTAAGGAGCTTGATTTATTCTCGTTCAGCGAATACGCTGCTTCCATGCCGTTTTTCCACCCAAAAGGTGTCTGGGTATTGAACAAAATTGTTGACGTAATGCGAGATCAGCTTGATAAACGTGGTTACATCGAGATTATGACACCGCAGATTATGAACGAAGAGCTCTGGAAGATTTCAGGACACGCGGACAATTACGCTGATGACATGTACTACGTTGAAAGTGGTGGACAAAGGATGGCGTTAAAACCTATGAACTGCCCGGGTGCTATGCTCTGGTACAAAACAAAACATCATTCATATACTGAATTTCCTTTGCGCGTAACTGAATTTGGGAAGGTGCATCGGCAGGAGAAATCAGGGGTAGTTCATGGACTTTTACGCGTGAAATCCTTTGTACAGGATGATGCACATATATTCTGCGAGCAAAACCAGATAGTTGACGAAGTGCTTGCGATGATTGATTTCATCGAACACATTTATAAGGTTTTCGGTTTTGAAAAGGTGCATTATGAGCTTTCAACAAAACCTGAGAAGTCTATTGGCACTGATGAAGATTGGACTGCAGCGGAGAAGGCATTGCGCGAATCGCTGGATATTCATCAGAAATACAATGGGATAACCTGGCGGTTGAATCCTGGCGATGGTGCATTTTACGGACCCAAAATTGACGTGCATATCACTGATGCTTTGAAACGCACCTGGCAACTAGGTACAATTCAGGTGGATTTCGCACTTCCGAAGCGCTTCAAACTTAATTATATGACAAAAGACGGTGTTCAACAAGAGCCAATCATGCTGCACCGTACAATTATCGGCTCACTTGAACGCTTTTTCGGATTGCTGATTGAACAGCACAAAGGTGCGTTCCCATTCTGGCTGCATCCGGTACAAATTAAGGTTTTGCCCATCACTTCTGATCAAAACGAATATGCAAAAAAACTTGTTGCAAAGTTAAAAGCACAAGGTTTCCGTGCCGAAGCAGACCTTCGAAGTGAACGGCTCAATCGTAAAATCCGTGAAGCAGCTACTTATGAGAAAATACCGTACTTGCTCATCGTTGGTGAGAACGAAGCGAATGAGGATAAAGTTTCTGTGCGAATACGTGGAACCGGTATGGATGCAGACAAGGGTGTGATGTCTTTTGCAGATTTTATTAAAGAGATTGATAATCAACAATAAATTATGCAATTCTTAAATATTTCGCAAGTTGATTCTTGCATAAAAATGTTGTAAATTATAGTTTTACCCAAAAAAATCGCTTAGGAGGTTGATTATCGGAAAAGACAGAAGATTCAAAGATCCCAATAAGGTTGCACAAGATAGAGAAAATATTAATGAAAATATCCGTGCGCTGGAAGTATTGTTAATTGATCATGAGGGACGTAAAATCGGGACAGTGCAGAAGCAGAAAGCACAACAGATGGCACGTGATGTTGAGCTTGACCTTGTTGAAGTCAACCCAAACGGGAAACCACCCGTATGCAAAATTATGGATTACGGAAAATTCAAATACGAACGCTCGAAAAAAGAACATCAGGCAGCAAAAAAACAGCATCAAGTAAAAGTTAAGGAAATTAGGATTAGTGCTAAGATTGGCGAACACGATCTTGACGTTAAAATTCGCAATGCTCGTGAAATGCTGATTTCAGGCGACAGAGTTGAATTTATGCTTCGGTTTAAGGGACGTGAAATTACTCACCGCGAAATCGGCAAAGAATTGATGAACCGAGTTCGTGAAATGCTAAAAGATGTTGCAATCGTCGAATCTGATATGAAATCGATGGGTAGAATAATTCGAATGTTGTTAGCACCTGATAAACGATTAATTGATAAAATCGTTCTGGAACGACAGGAAATAAAGAAAACAGTGGAATCTCAACGAAAATCTAAACGCAGCAAACGTCTTGAGAAAATTTCGCAGAGAATTCTGCAGGAAAAACCCGAGAATCCATCGGATGAAGAAACTGAAGAAATTGCTGATATTAATGAAGATGAAAAAACAGAAGAAACTATCACTGAAGACAAACAAACTTAACAGACTGTTGTCATAATTTCAGTTAAATGATTGTTACAGCGAAATTTTCGGAAAAAAGACTTGCAAATGATAGAACATTTTCTAACCTGTTAGACTTTCATACATAAATTAGGATGAAATTATGCCAAAATTGAAATCACATAAAGCAGCTGGTAAACGCATGAAGCTTCTGAAAAGCGGGAAAATTGTCCGTGGTAAGGCGGGAAAATCGCATCTAAATTCTTCCAAATCAGGCAAGAAAATCAGACAGTTACGGAAAAAAACGCTGGTTAATGATACTGCTGCAAAAATTTACGCTATGATGCTTAAATCATAGAAACTTTGAACCCCTGTAACCGCACAGTGCTGGGAAGCAGGCAACAAGTGTTCAGCATGACAGGTCAGAAAAACTGTTGTGCGCAAATAAGGAATTGAGATGAAATCTAGTTATGGTGTTGCACGCCGTCGTAAAAAGAAACGGCTTTTCAAAGCTGCTAAGGGTTATTTCCTCGGAAGACGCACACTTTACAGAACTGTCAAAGAAACTGTCCATCGCGCCTGGAGGTTTGCCACAAGAGACAGAAAGACTCGAAAACGTGAGTTCAGACGGCTTTGGATTACAAGAATTAATGCTGCGACACGTCAGCGCGGGTTTAAATACTCCAGATTCATGGAGGGCTTGAAGGCAGCGGGAATCGAAATTAACCGCAAATTGCTGTCTGAGTTGGCAATTCATGAACCAGCAGCATTCGACCAACTCGTTGTAATCGCAAAAGCCAAAATCGAACAAAAAATGTCAAAATAGCACATACTTTGTATGTTTTTCAATGTTCACAACGCAGAATGTTATGCAAACTGAAATTAAGAATTATGCTTATTGTTGAATTACACGAATTTTGATATTGCCTATTTTGCGCCGGCGACGCTTATGCCGAAATAGTCTCCTTCATCTTCGCCGATAAGTTTCACATCAGAATTTGAGGCATCAATACTCTTATTCCAGTTTTGCTTACCAAAAAAGATGAATGCACAACCCGAACTACGTCCGCCGTCGTCGTCACAGTATGCTCCGACAATGACATCAATATAACCATCACAGTTTACATCACCTGCGCTGCTGACGCTTACGCCGAATAGGTCGCCATAAGAGGAACCACTATTTTCACCGATGAGTTTTACATCCGCATTTGAAGCGTCAATTACCGAAGATGGATTCGATGTACCGAAAAATATAAACGAGCAGCCAGAGTTGTATCCGCCGTCATCGTCATAGTCTGCGCCGATAATGACATCTTCAAAACCATCGCCGTTTACATCACCAGTACTGCTAACACTTACGCCAAAGCGATCGCCAGTATCTGCGCCGATGAGTTTTACATCAGCATTTGAAGCATCAATTACTGAAGATAGGTTAGAACTACCGAAAAATATGAAAGCGCAGCCGGAGCAATCTCCACCGTCGTCGTCATCGCGT
>CAYZQB010000206.1:0-5243 GCA_964480395.1 uncultured Planctomycetia bacterium | reverse complement strand
TATCAGCTTCTTATGTTCTTGCTGAATTACGGTTTCTTCCGAAGCAAAAAATGGCTTTCCCTCAAAGTCTAAATGTTACTTTCTGGGTTATCGGGGGTGATGTTGTGCTGCTTCAGCTTGTTGTAGAGTGATGCACGAGAGATTCCAAGACGTGTCGCTGCGAGCTGCTTGTTGTTGTTCGTCTCCTTCAAAACATGTAATATTGCATCCCTCTCAATTTCAGCAGTTTGCTTGTTCACAATATCTTTCAACGAACCAATAAAACGCTGCTGACCCATTTGCGTCGATTTCGGAATGTAATCTGCTAGCAGCTCTTCCGGCAGGTCTTCTACCTCAATCGTATTGGTATGACCCAATACTATTGCGCGTTCCAAAATATTCTCAAGTTGGCGTACATTACCGGGGAAATTATATGCAACAAGTGCATCAAGTGCATGTGGTGAAAGCGTTTTTTGCGGATTTTTTGTACGATCAGCATATTTTTTCAGGAAAATAGCGGAAATCAGAGGAATGTCAGAACGTCTCTCTCGAAGCGGAGGAATTTCGACCGTAATAACCGCAAGCCGATAATACAAATCCTCCCTAAACTCCCTGTTATTATTTAGTGTTTTCAAAGGTTTGTTTGTTGCAGAGATTACACGGACATCAATTTTGTGTATGTCTGACTCATCACCACCAACCGGACGGATTTCACGCTCTTGAAGCACGCGCAGAAGTTTTGCCTGTAAAGACATCGAAAGTTCTGCGATTTCATCCAAAAATAACGTTCCACCATGACACTCCCAGAAATATCCTTTTTTACTTCGTACTGCGCCTGTAAATGCGCCTTTGACATACCCGAAAAGCTCCGCTTCAAGCAAAGTTTCAGGTATTGCACTGCAATTGATAGCAATAAAAGGATAATTCTTACGGTTTGAGTTATAATGAAGAGCACGGGCAACAAGTTCCTTTCCTGTGCCGGAATCACCTTGAATCAGGACAGTCGTGTCACTTTTTATAACCTGCCGCATTATATCAAACATGCGTTTCATCTTCGGCGATTGCCCGATAATCTCCTTAAATTCGTACTTTGCTGCTACCTCGCTGCGCAGAGCATTCAGCTCGCGAGTTAATTCCAAGTTCCTGATAGCTTTGCGCACAGTAATCAAAAGCTGATCATTCTCAATTGGTTTCGTAATAAAATCGAAAGCTCCGCTTTTCATCGCATCTACTGCAGCTTCAATTGTGCCGTGCCCAGAAATCATCAGAAAAGGAATCTCCCTGTATCTTGGCTTGATTAGTTGCATAAATTCAAGCCCGTTTAGGTTGGTTTCAGATTCATTATGCGTGCTTAACTGATAATCACAGATAATTATATCAACAAAGGATAAATCTAGAATTTTCAACGCATCTTCTGCAGATGTGCTTAAAATCGTTCGGTATTTCTCACGCTCCAGAGAATCTTTGACGAATCTTAGAAATGATGAATCATCGTCAATGACGAGAATTGTATATTTACTGTTATCTAAATCATAATCTGCTTCAGTCATTATCCTTTGAATTTCCGAAATTCAGGAATCTTTAAACCATGTTGCAGAATTCAACTCTGAAATTTCTTTATTTTCACAATGTTTCTAATCATTATAACAAACAGAGTTGGTCAGTATTTCAATGATTCGATTTTTTAAAACTTTTCCGAAAATACTCGCATGCAATCCTCAAAATACCTTTAATTGTTAAGTTTTCTACCGTGTAAACCATGTGTTTTTTTTCGGAAATCTCTACCAACTGATTCTCCAAGTTCCCAGAATTTCCACCAGTGAAGATAATTCTCGGTTTATCTCCAGTATGTTTTGAAATTTCATCTATGCATGCTTTGATTTGACCTGGAATGCCGTATTTTACTGCTGCCAGCATTGCTTCCTCAGTTGTTCTGCCAATTGGATTTACATAAACATTTTCATCAAATTTAACTGCTGGCAGAGCAGATGTAAACATGTTAAGAGCCCTAAGTTGAAGTTCGTATCCAGCCATAATAACACCACCCTCAAACTCACCATATTCATTGCAATAATCAATTGTGATTGCTGTGCCGGCATCGATGACAATAGCTGATTTTCCATATAATTCGAATGCAGCCCAACAATTTATCAGGCGGTCAATGCCTGTCTGTTCAGGATTTAGCGTTTTATTCTTAATCGGGATTTCGATTTCCTTCCCGATTTCAAATATACGCATGTTCTCGTTATTACTTCGCAGCACTTCCGAAATCTTTGTATTTACTGAAGCAAAGACAATTACATCTGAAAATTGCTGGTCAAGTATCGGGTTTTCAATGAATTCTTCATTTGAAATACTTTGAGTACCTGGAACAATAGTACTTTTCTGTATGCATGCAATTTTGATTCTTGAATTACCAACGTCAGCAACAAAAAACTTCTCAGGAATCATGCTTTACCTGCTCCTTACGGATTGCGCTGAAAACTTTCTTTTCCTTCGCATTAAAAATCTTCAGTGCTTCTTCATTCTCAATGAATTCACCTTCAAAATAATCGTCCTCAGTGTTATATTTAGACAGTATTACTGATGCCCTGAATTTTGGTGGTTCAGCATCAAGCGGGAGTGAAACCTCAACTTTGAATATTTGTCCGCATGGCTCGACAACCTGGCAGAGATACAGATTGTGTTTGCGCGATATCACCCATGCGGGAAGTCCAAGTAAATTCTCGCGTGGGTACAATACGGAATTAAATGTTGGAAACAATTTCGCATAAATTTCTGTAATTATTTTCGTTGCTACAAGTGAGATAAATGCTGATGCAGTCAGGCACACGAAGAAATTTAAGATTGTAAATTCTTTTTCCGAGTAAAAAATTGAATACGATATGAGTAAACCAGTAATTCCGAATGTGAATAACAGCAGGTTGATGACAAACATAGGTGAAACCGTGCTGATATTGATAAATTGATGGATTAAAGGGATTCTTCGGAGTTTTTTAAAGTCAATCGTAACCGACGCGAAATTTTCGATGTCTTTCTTGTCAAGAGTGTTGTCAATACTTTCATCTAATGTAGTAACTGGATTGCGGTAGTCTGGTCGTGTGAATACCTTGAATAATGTTCCGAAGATTTTGTTAAGCATGTTTAATCCTGCAATTAACAGGATAAACGTGAAAAATAAATTATAAGATTGAAATAGAAATACAGGATACATAATTTACCTCGTCTCAACTTCGTCAGTGTTTTCCGCGGGTTGCATCTGTTTGCTGCGGATTTTCGCGCGTCGGTAAAAGAAAATATAACATGCGACGATGATTATTACCAGCAATAGCAGGAACATTGACGCAATTTGGCTGTTCTCCATGATAAGTTGCTCATTTCTCCCGACGAAATACCCGATATAAGCAAGGATGACAACCCAGATTCCCGCGCCAAGACCTGTGTAAGCAGCAAACTTGAAAACATTCATGTGCGCAAGTCCTGCAGGAAAAGAAATATACTGCCTGATGACAGGGATAAGCCGACCGATGAATGTGCTGATTTCACCGTGCTTTTTGAAAAATCTTTCCCATTTCTCAACTTTTTTTTCGTCAAAACCCATGAATCGTCCAAAAAATGGGATTTTGCGCAGCCCATGCCCAAAATTAACTAAGACTCTACGTCCAAAAAAATATGCAAGAGCATAGTTGAAGAGGGCTCCGATTAGTGAACCAGCAATACCAGCAGCAATGACAAGCCAAAGAATCATCTGCTCACCGCCAGCATGTGAGGACAGGTAACCACCGGGTGGTATGACAACTTCACTCGGAAAAGGCACAAATGATGACTCAAGACCCATGAGAATGATTATTCCAGCATAGCCCCAACGTCCAATTTGCCTAACAATCCAGCGTACGAAGCCATCGAGAAAAAGTAGTATCATTTTGCACCATGTTGAAGTTCTGCGAATATGATATACATTAAAACAAATTCGGTTCAAAGAGTAACAATGAACAAATATTATCTTGATGAAACTAACGAAAAAAAACTGAAGCCAGCGATTTGTGCATTAATTCAACGTGAAGATAAAATTCTGATGATTAAACGTGCAAAAGATGACCTTGGTGCGGGTTTCTGGACACCTGTAACCGGAGCGGTTGATGCTGGTGAGAGCATCCAAGATGCGGTAATACGAGAAGTAACCGAAGAAGTTAAACTTGAAATTGTGCCTGTGAAAGAACTCTGGAAGTGCCTGACTTCAAACCATGATTATCTATTGCATTGGTGGCTTGTACGATGGGTTTCAGGCGAAGTTGTACCAGAACCTTCGGAAGTCGAGGAATTTTGCTGGCTAAACGTTGCTGAAATTTTAAAGCTCTCTCCGATGTTTGAAGATACAGCATATTTTTTCAAAAAAATCTGGTCAGAAAAGTAAATTCAAGACATTTGAGGGTTGAAAATCTATTTTGAAATATAAAACATAAAACAAACGTTTGAATATCAGAAATTTAGGAGACTAACATGAGTGAAGTTAGAAAGGTTTTGATTATCGGTTCTGGTCCTGCGGGTATGACTGCTGCGATTTACACATCTCGTGCAGAACTCAATCCTTTGCTCATCGAGGGTTTGACAGTAGGCGGTTCGCCCGGAGGTCAGCTTACAATCACGACTGAAGTCGAGAATTATCCCGGTTTTCCGCAAGGAGTTGACGGCAAAGAGATTGCTGCGCTATTTAAAAAGCAGGCAAAACGTTTTGGCACTGAAATGATTGAGTTTGCAGATGTTCATAAAGTTGATTTCAGCAAGCGTCCATTCACTGTCTGGACGGACATGAAGGAATTTCAGGCGGAATCGGTAATAATTGCAACAGGTGCAAGAGCAAGATGGTTGGGTGTTAAGGGTGAAAATAAACTTCAGAATCGTGGTGTTTCCGCTTGTGCAACTTGCGATGGAGCGATGCCAATTTTCAGGAATCAGGAATTGATTGTTGTTGGCGGTGGCGATACTGCTGCTGAGGAAGCGTTATTTTTGACAAAATTTGCATCAAAAGTTTATGTCGTGCATCGGCGCGATGAGCTTCGGGCAAGTAAAATCATGAGTCAACGACTTATCACCCATGAGAAAGTTGAAATGGTTTGGGATTCTGTACTTGAAGAGATTTACGGTGAAAAACGCGTTGAAGGTGTAAAAATCAAGAACGTTAAAACCGGTGAAATCACGGATATGAAGGTTGCAGGCGTTTTCATGGCAATTGGTCACACGCCAAATACTGAGGTTTTCAAGGG
>CAYZQB010000205.1:0-5323 GCA_964480395.1 uncultured Planctomycetia bacterium | reverse complement strand
TCAATGATGACAATGTTGCTAGACACAGGCAGGGATGCCTGTGCCACCATTTACTATTTTTGCTTGTTCCCAAACTCTGTTTGGGAACACACTTACCGCACAAACTCCGTTTGAGTGCGAAACAGAGTTTCGCTCATAAGTACATTCCCAAAGAGGACTTTGGGAACGAGGTGGAATCTCTCGAACAAAATAAATCAAATGTATTCCACGTCTAACATCCGCTAGCCTGGATTCTTCGGTCGAAAGTTTCACTTTCTCCCTCAGAATTACTCGCGTGGGTGAGACTTTAATCACTTCACTCAGAATGACATCTGGGTGGTTTCGAGCACCTCAACCACCTCAGAGACCTTGGTGGATGCTTTGTTCATTCCGTTCTGAATGACAAAAAAAAACCCCGGAAATCCGAGGTTTTGTGTTTGCATTATTTATTTAATGGATTGTTACTCAACGCTCCAACCGAGTGCTTGAAAATCCTTTATCCAGGTCTCTACAACGTCAACAACATCCTGAATTGTGTCATCATCGATGGGTTCACCATCATCGGAAAGCTTCGAAATTATGAACCCATATAATTGCTTGTCTGTTGCAGATGTTTTACCGAAAATTCGCTGAAGTGCTTTGTTTGCCTCAAGAGCAGCATCAGTTGAAAGTTTGGATTTAAAGCTGTCTTTTGCACCTTCAAGGATAATATTAATAAGCTCTGCAACAACATCGCGATTTTTATCGGCTTCGCTGAAATCCCTACTTGCTTGAAGTTCGCCGTTTCTAATCGCCGAGATTTTCTCGCTGTAAGCGTCTCCAATATTCACATTCTTAATTAATTCCGGAATTGTAACATAGGAAGATTCCGGTCCTTCGAAATCACCTTCTTTAAACTTTCTCGTGCCAACTTCTTTTCTATCTTTATATTCTTCACGAATTTCAGGAATATAATCTGGATTCATTGCTTCTTTTTTCTTGAATTCAACCCATTGTTCCGGTGTGAAATAATAAATGTACAGAACATAACATCCTCTTTCATCATCTATAATTGCTAAATTCTGAGATTTATGCCCCATAACATCATCGGGCAATGCTCCCATATGGACAATTTTCCATTTTTGCGTTTGTGTGATAAACTTCAATTTGACAATCCACTCAGCTTCTTTACCAATTTCACCTTTAGGTGTGAGTTTCCAATTACCGTATCCAACATGTTGGTCTAATCCTGAACGTTTGTTGTAATAACTGAGTTTACCTTGACTCGAAAAATCAATTGCCACATTGAAGTAACCGATTGCCTTATGTAAATCGTTCATGTTGTAATATTTCTGGACTAGTTCAACTGACTTTAGAGCGTTAGCAGCAACTTTATCCCATATGATATAGCTCTGGAAATCAAGGTCATTTCCAGTTTGGATTGAACTCATGAAACCATCAACAACTTCTTTTACAGTTTTGTCATTAAACAAATGCCGATATGCTTTGTATGGATCTTCTTCCTCAACAACCTTTTTCTCTGGTGCTGGTTTATCGCCACCCATCATTGCAATTACAATTAAGACAATTACTACAAGGATACCGGATACGATACCGACAATTAACATTGTATTGTCTTTTTTTGGTTGAAATTCTTCGAAATCCTCTTCTTCATCGTAATAATCGTCCCTGTACTGCTGTTTACCTCTTTGTCCACCTCTAGCAGCAGGTCTTCCACCGGTATTTGCTGCTCTGCCTTTTGGTTGCGGACCGCGTGATCCGCCTTTCATTGCTGCAGCTCTGCCTGCTGGTGGTGCTTCATGTCTGGCAGCAGGTCGTTTCTTCGGATGTCCACCAGCTTGTGCTGCACCAGCTCTATGTGCAGAATGTCCGCCAGTTTTTGTTGCGCCGGCAGGTCTTCTATTGGGTGGTTCCTGTCTTCTTACGCCTTGACCTTGTCCTGGTCTGCCTTGACCAGCAGGTTTTCTTTTTCTCGCCCGTACACCATGAGCTCGAAGCTTGGCGTCTGCAGCCTCTGCAACAGCTTGTCCGGTGTCATACCGGGATGCAACAGGTTCGTCTGAAAGTTCAATGCCCGGAGTTGGTACGGTTACTAAAGTTCCACAGTTTGTACATGCAAACTGAACGCCGGGTTGATAACCTGTTGCGTCGTATTGTGCGCCACAACTTCCACAGGTTACTATGTTTGACATTGTTCCTCCTCAATTCGCAATATATTAAATTATTCTGAATGAGAAAATTTATGGGAGCATAACATATTTGTCAAAAGTGATAAATCTAATTCTCAAATCATGACAAATAATTCACATATTCGGGGGAATATTTCAATTTAATGCAACAAATGGTAGTGGTTCAGTAATAATGTTTCTGTCATTCCCAACTTAATTGGGAATCCAGCGAATATAATAAAAAATCAGTGTTTCTGGATTCCTGCTTTCGCATGAATGACACACAAACTTTATATGTACCCTATTACCCAACATGTTTTATAACTGAAATATAAGTCATTTTCACATTTATTTTCAGTCATTTTAATTTTTTGTGTCCTTCCCACAATGTTAAATTTCAAAAATCCTCGGCATCAGACCGTGCATCAAGAATTCGCTGAACATATCCGCCAAGTAAAATCTCCCCTTCAGGATTATAGACACACCAATCAACGATGTCTTTCTCTTCAATTGCCAGAGAATCCCCCTCTTGAAACTGTTGACAGTACAACGGGTGTGAATCCACTATAACCGAAAGATTGTGTTCTTTCCAATCATGCACATGAAGCCAGAGCATTTCCTTTGCTTTATCCTCATCCTTTGCGTCAGGATTAACAGCAACTCCGTATTTCACGAGAAAATAGTATTCATCAGTGTTATCTTTGTTAGCTGTCCAGAAATCCTTGAACTTCGAAAGATGTTTTAATGCATCAATGCGCGCATCATCAAGCTCTGGATCGCTCTCAATGTCTATGATTTCCTGTGAACGAACGTATTCGTCGTATTTCAATAGGAAATTGTCAAGTTTGGAGTCGGATTCATCTGCAAAATCTACAAGCCGCAACGCCCTGCCCATTTCATAATGTTCCATAGGGTTTTTGTTGTTAAACGGCTTCGATTCGACAATCCTGACTTTATGCTTTTCCTGTTCAAACAGAACATCACCACCATTATACTGCGTACCTTCGATCATATCTTGTGCCAGTTCAATCATGATGTCAAATGCAACATTCCATAAATCTCTGCGAAGGTTGATTATCTCTAACTCCGGCACGCTGAAGCGTCCGAGCCCATGAGTATGCATCCAGATGAGTTGTTCCCCGTCAGGAGCAGTATTATTCTGAATTTCTTCATGAAATGTAACGAAATATTCAACCAGATAATCGTTATTCAGCACATTCGGGAAATATTCTTGAAACCAAGCTTTTTCACCCCAGAAAACGTACGTCGAGTTATCGATGACAATACCGCTAAATCTGCTGCGATACAGTTCTGTGATTAGCATGAGAAACAGGATATGCCTTTTGTCGTCAAAGTTTGGTCCGATATAACGCAGAATGAACAGTCTGTCGGTTTCCATTAGATGCTCAAGCTCAGAATCTTCCAGCCCCTTGAGAATGAAGCCGTCCTTATTGATGTCAAAAATATCAGGTGCTTCAGCTTTTGTTATCAGGCTTGGAAAGACCAGATTAAACGGAATATCAACCAGAAAACCATAATCATTCTGCTGCCTGAAATTTTTCTTCCAAATATTCTCACCCGTTAGAAATGTTTCAATTTCTTCCTGTGTCGGAAGCTCAAAATCATCACCTTTGAAAAAAACACCATACGAAAACGACGTAACACCTGAATAATCTGGATTATCATCATCATAAATCTCGAAATTCGCATCATCTTTATCGTTTATCTCGGTCATTTTATGTCCTTATGGAAAAATAAACTCGCCACCAGCGTTTTCACCAACAATATAATTGAATTTTATTTCATGTTCGACCGTTGTTGGCTCACCGTGTCCATTGTAAAGGATTGTTGCGGTAGGAAGCATAAATATTTTATTTTTTATTGATGCCACAAGCTGATGTCCGTTGCCACCCGGAAGGTCAGTTCTACCAACGTTTCCCTTGAAAATAACATCACCTACAACGCAAAAACCTTCAGCGTCTTTATCTGCAACCACCAAACCGTCTTTATTGAATGTGATGTTTGTATTTCCATGATAAAACGCGATATGCCCTGCAGAATGTCCTGGTGCATGTATCACATGCAAAATATCATTGCCGATTTTGACTGTATCTCCTTCAGCTAAAAACGTCAGAGTATCCATTGCTGGAAACGCGTCATATTCAAACATCCCGAACATCTGACTGAATAGTTGATAGTTCTCAACCCAAAATTTATCACCCGCATGCATGATTATTGGCACTTCGGGTTTGATAGCTCTGATTTTGGCAACATCCCATGTATGGTCAATATGAATGTGCGTAAGCAGAACATTGGTCAAGTTGAATCCTTTTTCGATGAATTCGCTAGTTTTCTCACATGCACCATCTCCTGGGTCTGCAACAGCAAATTCCTTCGATTCAGGGTCAATAATAAAAAATGCATTTTCATAAAAAGGTGATTTGCATTCGAATTGCTCAATCTGAAGCGTCATTTTTTTCCTTGTTTAGTTCCTTTGATAACATTCTGGCGAATATTTCGGGTCATTCTATCATGGGTCAAGTGATTTTATTAAATGTATTTCGCCGTCGTAGTCGGTTATGCCAAAGCCATCTGGCTTATATCCCGTACGTATGTAAATCTGGCAGGGAGAAGCATAATCATCTGACGGAGTGCAGGAAATGCCAGCAGTATTGAAATCTTTGGATTTTATGACCACCTCAGCGTGCGAAATGAGTTTTTTCGCAATTCCCTGTCCTTGATACTCATCGATTACGTTCATGTCAACGATTTCCGGTATTTGCCTATGCCTGAATTGTTCATAGAACGATTCCCACGTGATTGTGCAGTACCCAACTGCTTTTGCTCCAAGCTTAGCAACAAGTACGCTCCGCTCACCTTTTCGGTGCATATTCAGGTATGTTTCAAACAATTCGCGTTTTTTTCGCCAGGAGTGAAAGATTTCAAATAGCGCGTCAACATCGCTCTCATCAATCTCCCTGACAATTACTTTTTCATCCATTTTTCAGATTTTGTTGAGTGCAGTTTCGAGAATAATTTTTCGCCTTCTACTTATAATATCATCGTTTGAAGTACGTTTCAGGCAGCGTTCAGCAGAAGGTGCAGAATATTTCAGCTCAGCTATGGCTTCCAGCATGTCAATTTCAATCAATGCGGAAATCGTGTAATAAAACGGG
>CAYZQB010000204.1:0-5345 GCA_964480395.1 uncultured Planctomycetia bacterium | reverse complement strand
TGCTGAAAAGCATTACATGAGCTATGCAATCGGCAAATTAAACGCAAAAAACATCTAATCCACTATGGGAATCTCAATTCTATTTTATGATTAAACTATAAACTGTCTTTTCCTTTTTCGAGTAAAGAATTCCAAATCATATAAAAGAGCTTGCTCTTTGCTTTTTAACTAATCACATTGACATCATTAATAAGCACCACAACCAGATTTTATCTACCGGATACGCTACCGAATGCATCACCTGCATCTTCGCCTATTAGTTTAACATCCGCATTAGATGCATCTATATTCGAACTCCAGTTTTGTCTTCCCAAGAAAATAAAAGCACAACCCGAATAGCTTCCTCCATCATCGTCACTTGGTGCACCAACAATAAAATCATCGTACCCGTCATTATTTACATCTTGTATATAAGAAACGGTGTACCCGAAATAATCTCCTGCATCTGCACCTATTAGTTTAACATCAGCATTTGATGCATCAATAGATGAACTCCAATTTTGCCTACCAAGGAAGATAAACGCACAGCCGGAATAAGCACCACCATCATCATCGTACGAGACACCGACAAGAACATCATCATAACCATCATTGTTTATATCACCAGCAAAAGAAACATTTCGTCCGAAATAATCACCTGCATCTTCACCTATTAATTTCACATTGGCATTTGATGCATCAATACTTGAGTTCCAGCTTTGCCTACCAAAGAAAATATAAGCACATCCCGCATATGTCCCTCCTGTATCTTCTGCGTGCGCACCAACAATCACGTCATCAAAACCATCGTTATTTACATCGCCTGCATGAGACACACTATATCCTAAATAATCACCTGCTATTTCACCTATTAGTTTTACATCAGCATTAAAGCCATCGATACTTGAACTCCAATTTGAACGACCAAAAAAAATGTAAGCACAACCAGAATTGCTCCCACCATTATCAGCACTATAAGCACCTACGATAACATCGTCATAACCGTCATTATTGACATCACCAGCATAAGATGAACTTGTGCTGAAATAATCAGCTGCATTTTCACCTATTAATTTCACATCAGCATTTGATGCATCAATGCTCGAACTCCAATTCTGTTTTCCAAAGAAAATGAATGCACAACCAGATGTGCCTCCGCCGTCATCATCTGCATATGCGCCAACAATAACATCATCATATCCATCATTATTGACATCACCTGCCAAAGAAGCACTATATCCAAAAATATCACCTGTATCTTCACCGACTAGCTTGACATTGGCATTTGATGCATCAATGGTCGAATTCCAGTTTTGTCTGCCAAAGAAAATGAATGCACATCCAGATGAACTTCCACCGTCATCATCATAGGGTGCTCCAACTATGACATCACCATAACCATCATTATTAACATCACCTGCAAATGACACACTTCGTCCAAAATAATCACCCGCATCTTCACCGACTAACTTGACATCGGCATTTGATGCATCGATGGTCGAATTCCAATTTTGTCTGCCAAAAAATATGAATGCACAACCGGAATAAGTTCCCCCATCATCGTCACCGTATGCGCCAACAATAGTATCAGGATAACCATCACCATTAACATCCCCTGCAGTATAAATGCTTCCTGTGCCTTTGATTGTGAATGTATATGGGTTTTCATCGCTGTCATTGTTCACAATTGAAACAGATGCAATTTTATTTCCTGTACTTGTTGGGCTAAAAGTAATAGTAAAAGTTGTGCTGTTGCCATATGTTATCGTTGTGTTTGTCAAATTTGTATTCGCAATAAATTGAGAAGCATTTGTGCCAGTTATTCCGACAATTGGTGAACCTGTTAAATTCAAATTTCCATATCCAGTATTCTCAATTGTAAACGTAATTACTGAGCTTGATGAGCCAACTCGAACACCATGAAAATCGAATGAACCTGTTGTGCAGACAATGTTATTTGAACCTTGCTTAAGATTAATTTCAGGTACTGCTGTTGTCCCTATGCCTGATATTGTAAAAGTATAAGGGTTTTCATCACTGTCATTATTGGCAATCGAGACGGTTGCTGCTTTATTTCCTACATTTGTTGGGCTGAGTATGATTGTAAAAGTTGTACTATTGCCAGGTGTTATTGTTGTGTTTGTTGAACTTGTATTTACTGAAAATTCGAAAGCATTTATTCCTGTAATCACGACAATCGGCGAACCTGTTAAATTCAAATCTGCATATCCAGTATTCTCAATTGTGAAAATAATTGCTTCGCTTGAAGAATTTACAGACAAACTGCCAAAACTATAAGAACCTGTAAAAGTTGGAATATTGTTCGAACCTTGCTTAAGATTAATTTCAGGGAGAGGTTCTTTGGTGCCTGTTCCTGTAACAGTGAAAGTATAAGGATTTTCATCGCTGTCATTATTTGATATTAAAATTGTAATTGATTTTGCACCAATATCAGCTGGTTTGAATGAAATCGTAAATGTTGTCGAAAATCCAGCAGGTACTGGAGTATTTGTTGCATTTTGGTCAATCGTGAATAAAGATATATCATTACCATTTTTAATGATCATATTAGGACTGCCTATTAGTTTTAAATCAATAGTTCCTAAATTCTCAATCGTGAAAACTACGTTAACGCTTGATGAACCAACGAATGTATTACCAAAATCATATGAACCAGTAGTGCAAAAAATATTGTTTGAACCTTGTTTTATGTTGATTTCTGGCAGGTTTATAACAGCAACGCTAATTCCTTTGATGGTGAATGCATAAGGATTCTCATTTCTGTCATTGTTCGGTATTGAAACTGTTGCTGTCTTATTTCCTGTGCTTGTTGGGCGAAACGTAATCGTGAAAGTTGTGTTGTTGCCAGGAATTATTGTCCTGCTTGTAGAACTTGTATTTGTGCTGAATTCCGAAGAATTTTGTCCTTTTATCTCAAGGATCGGAGATCCTAGGAGATATAAATTCGACATACCGATATTTTCAACTGTGAAGGAAATTGCTGAGCTTGAAGAGTTTACAGTCACATTGCCAAAATCATAAGATCCAGTTGAGCAAGGAATGATTTTGGATCCTTGGTTAATTCTGATTTCCGTTCTTGTTACGTTGATATCAACCTTGCATCCGGGAAATAAGCATATTATGCAAAAAAGAACTAAAATGATGAACCGATTCATATGAAACCTACGTTAAGGGCATAAAATATCTTAAATTTCTACTGAACTATAACTGATTTACATGGCTTAATCCCATAAAGTTTTAAAAATATTGTCGAATTATTGTAATTTTGATTTTGTTTCTATAATTATGAATTTCATTTAACACAAAAAGTACATCAAAAATTGCATTTCTTAAAAAATATTTTATGTTACACAGGGAATGAGTTCTTATGAATATGAAAGATATTAAGTAAGATTTGTATTATTAAAAACTATGCTTGATTTTAGTACACCAGTAGCAACAACTAAACCTGCAGGCGGTTCTAAGCTTACTCCTGTACTACAAAACACAACCAGCTCATCCTTTTCAAGCTTCTCAGCATCAGTTTTTAGTGTAAACTTCATAAAACATCCTCAAATACCTTATCGAAATTATCATAATAGTGTATCTTATTATTATAAACACAATACAATTAACTGGTTCAATATATTAAGATTTATTACATAATAAAGGAAAAACTTCATCTGGCAGAATTTACGGAAAAATTTTGAATCTTATGCTGTGAGTTTCGGGATTCCACCCGCTATTACTGCGTTCTGGGTAGGACACAACCCTGCCGTAGCTGAAAAACATTATATGAGCTATGCAATCGGCAAATTAAACGCAAAAAACATCGCTTCCGCAATGAACATTTCAAACTTACTTTGATTTTTTTGGTTCTCTTAACTTTTTCCATAGAGAATTTATATTTTTGTTCTATCTATTAAAATTTTCTCGAGCTTTGTGTTTTATATCCTGAATATCATTTTCTGTAATTATATCTAATTGTCAAGAAATTCTGTTTCACAATAATTTTAACAACTCGATCCGAAATCCAACAATTTTTAGTCGAATTTTTGGATTTCGGAAAATTATTTTAGGTATCAGAGTTATAAACTATCAATAATCTTGTTAAAATTGGCATAATATATAACTTTCCAAAATAAACAAAAATATTAATATTCCAAAAATGTGAAGTTATTTCCTAAGTATTAAATCAATATGAAGGAACTTCGATTTTTGTCATTCTGATTGCTGTTTGTATGATAAATGTCCAAACGGCAATGGTAAAAGGATCAATTTTGAGTCCAAAATTAGATTTTCTGAAAATTTTATCTGGAATAGTACAAAATCGAAAACAGCTTACTGAATTAAGCCTGCTCAAGTTTTTCATTAAAATTTTTTATCATATATCTGCAACTTTACTTTTTTTAAGAGCTTGAGATGGAAAATATTGTAGAAAATACAACATATTATCATGACATATATTTCGCATTATATCTCCATTGATTATCATATAAAAAAATCATAATTCTCGATTAATAATGATTTTCAAATATTATCTAACTTGGAAATTTATGTAACATGCATAACAGAACTGAAATAAAACAAGTTTACAGATTTACAGTGATAAACATACAAATGGAAATGTGAATAGAACATCAAAACTGTAATTGTATAAATATGATTTGTTGGGCAGTATTTCATCGGTTAATATCTAAGTTATTTTCCGCTGGCGACGGAATATCCGAAGGAATCGTTAGCATTTTCGCCGATGAGCTTAACATTGGCATTTTCAGCTTCAATTAATGATAAAGGTGCTATACTTCCCAAAAAGATATATGCACTGCCAGAATCTTCACCCCCATCATCATTAAAAATTGCACCGATAATTATATCAGAATATCCATCAAGATTGAAATCACCTGCTGTAGATACTGAATATCCAAAATAGTCATCAGCAAATTCACCATTAACTTTTATATCAGCATCTTCTGCATTAATTGTTGATGATGGATCAGTACTGCCGAAAATTACATATACGCTTCCAGAATCTTCTCCTTTATCATCACCGAGATAAGCACCAATGATAACATCATCAATACCATCACCATTAATATCTCCGGCAGATGAGATTCTTGAGCCAAACTCATCACCTTTTATACAACCTATGATTATTACATCTGCTTCAGAAGCGTCATATTCAATATGAGGATTCAAGCTTCCATAAAAAATATATGAGTAACCATAATTCGTCCCAGGAGCTCCAGTATATTGAGGATTTGTACCTATTATAACGTCTGATATGCCATCGTTATTAAAATCTCCTGCTGAGGAAACTATACTTAAACAGTCATAGGGATTCTTACCGATAATTTTAACGTCAG
>CAYZQB010000203.1:0-5483 GCA_964480395.1 uncultured Planctomycetia bacterium | reverse complement strand
AACATGAATTCGGTCTCAATTTCGGGATATTCCGCCTGCCCTATCTCTGTCAGCACACGTCGATAAATATCATGCGCAGGAATCGCGTTCGCTTTGTCGAAAAGCGTAATCTTTTTACGCCCTGTCTTTTTCGTGAATTCAAATGCATAGCGTACAATGCGCTCGGTGGCACTTCGAGAATATATCGCCACGCTGACCGCAACTTCCTCGGCAAACCCGCGTTTCATACTTCCGCCGATGCCCGGATACGCATCCTCAGTATTCTCACGGATGACAACAAAATCCACATCCGACGGTTTCAGATGCTTAATCGGGCAGATTTTCTCGCTGACAAGCTTAACCGGTCGCAGATTCACGTATAAATCGCCTCGCCAACGCAGTCCACCGATGATTTCACGCTCAATCAGCCCAATTGGTGCACGAGGGTCACCGATTGAACCCATGAAAACTGCATCATTTCCGAGGATTTCATGCACAACATCGTCAGTGAATCCGAGTTTTTTATCATTTTGCAGCCAGAATTCTGTATTATACGGATAAAATATTGTATTTAGTTTTATGTTGAATTTACGGTCAATCGACTCAAATAACGTTAAGGCAGCATCGACAACCTCAGGACCGATTCCATCACCCTTGATAACGCCAATATTATATTTTTTCATGCAAAAACCGTATTATTTTCTATATGCAAAAAGGCAGACTATCGCCTGCCAACAAAATCAAAGTGCTATTTTACACTTTATTTTCACTTATCCAAGAAATTTTTAATAATACGATGATATTGTGTATTCAGTTATTTTGAGTTTACTAAATAGACAAGTACATTATATCATAGAACTTAGCAAAATGAGAAATTAGTATGAAAAGCAACATAAACGCTAAATTAACAAACGTTTCATTGACATATATTTTCTTTATCGCTTTGGTGATAATTCCGAATTTTGTGCTGGGAATTTATGGGTATAGTACAATTCGTGGTCAGGAGAAAGATGCTGAAACCACCATGAAAAAAGCGTTTGAAATCATAGCCAAGACTTATATCAGTGAAATCAACGCTGAAATAGAGAAAATGGATGAAAATGTACACAAGGTTTTTAAATATAAAACAACTGATGAAATGGTAAGCAGTTTTGACAATTTGCTGCAGAATTACCCAAGTTATCAACACATTATTTACATAGATGAAGACGGGAAGTTCACTTTCCAGAAGTCAGCAGATGTTTTAACAAAAGACAAGTTTGAAAAGAGATTCAGAAACGAGTTGCTTACTCGAATCGAAGATTATGCTGGAAAATATCCAACCCGATTCATAATAGATTCCGCAAACACCGGTAATCCTACAACTTTTCTGTGTTTAGATGCTGTTCTTATTACAAAACCCACAAGCATTGGAAAAATCATATTTATGTATGATCAACATGAGATTCATGAAAAAATCGTCAAAACAAGGTTCGAATCTATATATCTCGGTGAAGGCGTCAAGCTGAAACTTCATCACTCAAAAACAGATCCTGCTAACACTGATAGAACATGGTTTACAATTGACTGGCTGGGTTCGATCTTTCCATATTGGTTTGTTACTATAGAAGTTGAAAAGTTGGATTATTTCAGAAACAAAGCACGATCAACTTCAACATTATTTCTGATGGTATTCGCTCTGTTTCTTCCGCTAATTGGCGGTGCATTAATTGGATTGCGATTCAAACTACTCAAAGATATGCGGGTTGCTCATCTCAAAACCGATTTTATTTCACGCGTTACCCACGAGCTTAGAACACCACTTACAAGCATTAAAATGTTCTCAGAAATGCTCGTGATGGAATCGATTCCCGAAGAACAGAAGAAAAATTGCATC
Organism: uncultured Planctomycetia bacterium; assembly: GCA_964480395.1. GTDB lineage: Bacteria > Planctomycetota > UBA8742 > SKZP01 > CAYZQB01 > CAYZQB01. Next base: position 3,628 of record CAYZQB010000203.1, on the reverse strand, counting down.
GATATTATTCAACGTGAGACGGAAAGACTGTCAAAACTTGTCGACCGAGTACTTAATTTCTCCAAACTTGAATCTCGCAACAAAGTTTTTTCCTTTGAACTTACTGATATTGAGAAGCTTGTTGTCGAAACAGTCAAATTCTTCGAAAAACAAATACCCGACAAAGATTTCAAAATCAAATTATACAAAGACCAGAGAATTCATAAGGTTACTGTTGACAAGGATGGCATTCGTGAAATACTTCTGAATCTTATAGAAAACTCATATAAATATTCCGGTGATGACAAGCAGATATCAGTCAAAATTCAAAAAGTGGAAAACGAGATGAAGATTTTTGTGATTGATAACGGTTTTGGTATTCCCAGAGAAGATTTATCACGGATTTTTTCAAAATTCTATCGAGTTGATGACCAGATTAACCGTGCTATTGACGGCACAGGGCTTGGGCTTTCGATTTGCTGGGATATTGCGAAGGCACATGGCGGAAGTATCAAGGTTGAGAGCGAGCGTGGTGCTGGCTCGAAGTTTATTCTCTCGATTCCCATTAATTTCAAACCTGCTCAGTGGGCGAAATATCTGGTCAAAAAGAAAAATCCGTGGGAATAACGTACGAAAAAATGACCTAAAGCATGTCTTTTATCCTTGTTCACCTTGATTTCTGAATTAAAATTACAGTTTTGAATAAACAGACAAGTTTGCGGAGGTTTTAATGGCTGAGTTTAAATCAGCAGATAAACTCGAATTCGAAACACCAGTTTTTTCGCTTGACAAAGAAATAAACGATCTCGAACACAAACAAAATCGAGGTGTTGGTGATTTCACAGATAAAATCAAAGAACTGAAGGCACAACGAGAAAAAAAGCTCACTGAAATATACAAGAATCTTAGCCCATGGGAAAAAGTACTTGTTTCGCGTTTCCCTGGAAGACCAGGCGCAGAGGATTACATTGAGCTTTTACTTCGTGACCAATTCGAGCTGCATGGCGACAGAGCATTTGGCGACGACCCTGCGATCGCAACGGTTTTCGGGTATCTTGACGATAGACGAATACTCATTGTAGCGCATAGAAAAGGTAAAACGCTGCGTGATAGGATTGCATGCAACTTCGGCTGTGCCCATCCTGAAGGTTATCGCAAGGCAATGCACAAGATGAAAATCGCTGAGAAATTCAACATTTCGATACTGACATTGATAAATACTCCCGGCGCGTATCCTGGCATCGGTGCGGAAGAACGCGGGCAGGCAATGGCAATCGCTGAAAACATGCGGTTCATGGCAGGATTGAATGTTCCGATTATAAATCTTGTTATCGGCGAAGGTGGTTCGGGTGGTGCACTCGGCATTGGTGTTGGTGACAGGTCATTGTGCATGAGTAACGCATATTATTCCGTGATTTCACCTGAGGGTTGTGCGTCGATATTATGGAAGGACAGCGCGAAGGCACCTGATGCTGCGAAAGCACTCAAGCTCACGCCTGAAGACCTTCTGAAGATGGGGCTGATTGACGGGATTATTGCTGAGCCGGTGGGTGGTGCGCACAGATATCCTGAGAAGGCGATAAATGCTGCGCGGAAGGTGTTGAATGCGACGTTTGACGAGCTGCAGAAGCTTGACATAGATGAGCTTAAATCGCAAAGGTATGAAAAGATACGAAAATACGGCAAATGGATTGAAACTGCACGAACAGTCTAATATCCGTTGTTCCCGTCAGGATTCTGAGTTGTGTTTTTTGTCATCGTTGATTGGAAGGATTATTTAATCTTAAAATCAGCAAATAAATTGTATCATCCAGCATAAAATGATTAAATAAATCAATGAAAAAGTCTTACATCGTCAATGACGACTGTGGAATTGTTGGGTTCGAACTCGATTGGCGGAGGTTCATAATTGGCTGAACTAAATCTGATTCCTCACGAAATTGAAAGCATTCCCAATGCAATTTTCCTCGAAATTGAGGGAATTTGTGATGTAACTTCCGAAGACAATCTTAAAGAAATGCTTGAACGCCTTGTAAAAAGCGGATTTGCACGTTTCATTATCGATCTGGGCGGTTTGAAATTTCTCAATTCCAATGGTTTTGCGCAGTTTGTTGCATTGTCGGATAAACTCAGGCAGATTGGCGGGAAACTTGTGTTTAACGCTGTGCCGAAGGATATTTTCGAGATGGCACATTATCTCGGGTTAAACGAATTTTTCGAATTCAGTGAGGATCTTGAAGAAGGAATGTCAATTATTTCAGGGAAAAGTGCTGAAGCAGCAAAAACTGAACCTACAAAATCCAATGCTGAATCATATCCTGAAATTCGACTTGCCAGCTTCGGTCCCGCACCCGCACAATCGCCTTCCGAAGCGAGTTACAAAAAAGCAACCAAGTATTATAACCAAAATAAAGGTGAATCTAGCGAGCAGGAAAAGGATTTTGCCAGAATTGCCGTTCTCACGCTTACGACAGATATTATTCTGAACAAGCATTATCCAATCAAGATTAAAATATGCAAAAAAGAGAATTTCCTCGCCGAAATTGACCGCAATCTCGAAACAATTCGCTGTGAACACGAATTTATTATACCCGCAAAAAATCCTTACATAACGATTTTTCCGAAATTTCCCGGATGCAATATCAACCCGATTCACACTAATATTGACATTAGCTTCGAGAGTGCTGAGTATAGTTTCTGGGTGCTGCCGACGAATCCTGATACAATCGGCGACTCTTTTGTACAGTTCTGGTACGGCAACGAAATTTTAACAGTTTTGAAAACAACATTGCATATCAAACAAATCTAGTTTGAATCTCACACTTTCTGCGATAATATTTTGGTTGTAGTAAACATGTAATGAATTGCATGTTTGCAATGAAAACATTGAAATCTGTTATTCTAAGGGAGCAAAGCCCGAAGAATCCTGATATTCAAACGATAAGATGCTTCGCTGCGCTCAGAATGACAGAAACATTATGTTTGTACGACTACCGAAAATCATAAATAATTTGAGGATATTATGAGAAAGAAAGATTTAAAAACAGGAAATTTTAAGAAAGTTCTAAAAATAACATTTTCTGAGATTAAGCTGACGTTTGGAGGCTTCGGCAGATTTTATTTAGAATATTTTAAGGCGCTTAATAACATCCGGCTTCATCCGCTGGCAATTGCCGACTGGTTGATGATGGTATTATTTTTTCTGATTCTATTTCTGCATCCATTTTTTCCACCAATAATGAAACTATTAGCGTCAATTTTCGTTATCTACATTTCATATCAGAAAATCAAAATGTTCGTGAAAAATGCGAAATATCAGCCACAAAAGCAGCATGCACGCATCCGGGGTGGAATTCTCGCTTTATTCCCGTTTTATCTTGTCGCAGTAACTACTTTTATCTGGGGACTCTGGGAAGTTTATCCCGGTAACAATTACCAGAATCATTATGCCTACGTTGACATTGAACAAAACAATATTCAGGAATCGGAAAATAATCAAAAAAGTATGAAAGAAAGGGGAATTCACCCAGGTGCGATAATTAAAGATGACTCTGATAAAACATTGAAAGTTATTTACGAGCAGACTGGAAATCCACTAATTAACGTGCTTAACGACGCATACCCCGGTAAAACTCCAAAAAATACTGAG
>CAYZQB010000202.1:0-5517 GCA_964480395.1 uncultured Planctomycetia bacterium | reverse complement strand
GGTGATGATTGGCTCAGCGTAATCTGTGGGTCAACGTCGATTGCTTCGGCAGTAATAGTAATTATTGCAGGTTGAGTGCTGTTTACACCATTGTGATGTACTTCAATGTCCGCGTCGTAAACACCAACAATAGTCGTAGAAAAACTAACGGTAAATGTATGTTTTTGCGCTGGTTGAATTTGAACTGGAGCATTACCTGCTGAAATGCTGTATGCACTTGCACCCGCACCAGTGAAACTAAAGTTATTGATACTAAGGTCCGATGTACCGATATTTTCTATTTCAAAGTCATGACTATGTGATCGGTTTATCAGCTTTTTGTCATAATCAAAGGTTGTCGGCATAAGCTTAATCCTTGGTACAGGGATTCCATTGCCTGTAAGGTCGACTTGCTTTGATTTTGCTGAAGCATCATGGATGATTGTGAGAATAGCTGCCAGCGGTCCACCCGTTGTTGGTTCAAACTTCACCTTAACAGTATGAACAGCATTTTTATCAAGATTAATTGGAACTGAGTTTCCAGCGGTAATTGTGTAATCATTTGAACCTGCAATACTTATGGCTGTGATTAAAATAGGTTTTCCATACTTGTTTGTAAGAGTAAGATCAAGAGTTACCATATCACCCAAATTGATATCACCAAATTTAAGATTTGATGATGATATTTTCAATGTTTTCGACTCTGTTGAGCATCCAAAAACCATTAATGATAATGCAAGAATAAACATTATCGATAAAACTGGGCTTCGATTCATAAATCCTCCTAAAAATATATTAATCGCAATTAATCATAGAGCGATTAATCAGTTAAGTTCAGAAAATTATACTTTATAATTATTAACTACATGCTAATTATAGTTAACTAAACTATGCTTTTTCAGTTTGCATGCAATTTAAAACAAAACCGAAGAATGTTCTTCGGTTTTACTTGTTTACGAAAATGTATTCAATTGATTTTGCTGCTTAGTATCTAATATTTGATGACTATTTCACCATTACCTGATCGAACTCCCATTTGTGTTGATTTGTCGGTATTACCTGCTGCGTCATAGTAGCTTGAGCCACCACCACCGCCAGCCCAGATTGATCCACCACCGCCGTAGTATCCACCACCGCCAGCACCGCTTCCGCCATCGCCACCATTTCCACCAACACCAAGTGTGCCTGGAAATCCACTACCATAGCTGCTGTAAGGTCCACCAGCAGCACCACCAGCTGTTTGTGTACCCCCTTTACCTGCTTTCATATGACCAACACTGCCTCCAGCAGCACCGTCTTGACCCGTCAAATCACCACCAGCGCCACCATTATCACCTGAACTATAATCGTAACCAGCACCACCACCACCAGCACCAACAACTTTTCTGTCGGTTAGTGCAGTACCACCAATTCTGATGTCAGAAGCACCACCGCCACCACCGCCAGCATAATTACCCCAAATTGTACCACCTCTACCACCGCCATTAAAGCCACCTGTACCACCAGTTCCAACAGAAGCATTACCACCTTCTCCACCGACATTAAAATCAATTGTGCTTCCCGGTGTTACAGGCACTTTTGCCTTCGACATTCCACCCTCACCACGAAGATGACCGGCATTGTAAGGATGACTGTTTCCGCCTTCAGCACCTTTGCATTCAACGAGGATGCGTGTAACGCCAGCGGGAACTGTCCATTGTTCTACTGCACCTGTATATAAGAACGTTTTTGTGATTTCGTCTCTGCCTTCGCCGGCGAGTTCAATTTCAAGTGGAATATTGTGGTTGATTGCGTCGTGGATTATTGATAGCGTGTCGTTGTAAGTTGTGTTTGCAGATGGTGCGAACCCAATTTTGGCAAAAACCGTATCGCCAATTAATACGACTTGCGGAAGATTCAAATCGTTGCCATTGCTGTCTTCCAAGCCCTCATACGTAAATTCGGTTCCCTTTTGAAGCGAGAAACTTGTCAATGTTAAGTCATCATTTCCAACGCTTTCTATTTCCAACATAAATATGCCTGGCATTGTTTTAGCAACTGAGCCGATGTCCCAGGGGCTCGTTTGATTCAAATCCATTTCCGGGGCATAAGTTACACCTTCACCTTGCAGAATCACACGTACAGGGGAATTTCGGTCAACAGCATTGTGTGAAATTAGCAGGACATTGCTGTAATTTGAATCTGCTGGCGGTGTCATTTCAACCTCTATCGTGTGTGTTGCACCGGCATCAATCATAATCGGGATTGCACCACCCGATTTTATTGTGAATTCAGTAACAGCTGGTTTCTCGAAGTTTAACGAAGATATGATGAGACGGTCGGTGCCGACATTTTCAAGCACAATTTCCTCTACGCCTGAACGAGTTACATAAACAATCCCAAAATCAATGTTTTCAGAATTAATATTCATTCGAGCAACAGGAAAACCAGTACCCAGCAGGTCGATACGTTCGTTAATCTTAGGTCCAGAGTGAGTAATTTGGATGAAAGCAACGTGAAGCCCAGCATTTTGGGGCTCGTATTCGACACTAATTATGACGTACGCCTGCGATTGCATGTATTTCGGGACGGCATAACCCGCAGTGATACGGAAATTGCTGGCACTGACACCCATAAGCTGGATTTTCGAGATAATATACGTTTCATTCGACTGGTTTTTTACTCGAAAATGCATCAATTTCATGTCTCCGAGGTTGACTGTGCCAAAGTCGTGGCTTGCAGGATGCAAAGAAAAGCCGATAACTTTTGCATCACAGCTCATCGAAGCTATAATAACTATGAAAAATACAGCAATTAAGCAATATTTACGCATAATTTCTCCTAAATGCTTTTATCAATTACATGTATTATATTATACGAGTTAAATCTGTCAAAATGCTTACGTAAAATTCAGGAAATCTGTTGCTCAGACAGATATTCTGGTTATTTTGCGATACAAATAAAAACACCGCTGACGGAATGCCTGCGAATGTAGATAAATTATGGGTTTATACGGGTAAGAAGGATGAAATCGCTGATATTAAGCAACTTCAGAGGATATAAATCTCCTCAAGTAGTTATAACAAGAAAAACAGACTCTATTAGGAATTATTGCCATATCTATAGTTATTATCACTTTATGGTGAAATACCAAGTGTAGATCTCTGTTTCATTTCAATAAAGCATTGCTGTGTAAGTTGTTTTGGATTACAATTTAAAAAGTGATTAACAATACCAATTATAATTCGATTACTTAATCCTTTTCGGAGGTGAAAATGAAGAAGTTATTTATGAGTATTTTTGTTGTTATTGTTCTCCTCGCGTTCATGCCAATGAATGCACAGAATGAGCCAGAAAAGAAAATTGAACCAGTTGAACCTAAAACTGAGCCAAAAGTTAAGCCCGATGTCAAAAAGTACAACCTTAATATTGTTTACGTTAAAGGTATGGTTTTTGACCGCGTATTTAAAATAAAAACTAAGATGGATATGAATTCGCAGCAAGGTATGGCAATGAATACTAATGCAGTTGTCGAATTCAAACTTAATAACACAATTCTTGATGTCAAAGACGGTATACCATTAGATTTGAAGTGTAAATTCACTGAGGTTAAAACCGAGGGTGTATTGCCAGGAGAATTCCCGGGTGAAGAATCACAACATCTGAAGGATTTTAAAAAACTCAAAGGTCATTGGTTTAGGATCAAGAAAAGCAAAAAGGGTGTATTCGAACTCGTCGAGAAATCAAAAGATTTCCCTGAAATTACAAGTGATATTAATATGTTTGATAATATCAACGAATCGACATTGATGATGTTCGATGATATAGCTCTACCGAAAGAGTCTGTTGCAGTTGGAGAAAGCATTAAGTTTGATTATAAAAACAAAATGTTCATCAAGAAAATACTTGAAGGCATGGAAAATAAACTTGATGAAATGAAGATTAAATTTGAAAAGGTTGTTGAGAAAGATGGCGTAATTTTAGGTTATTTCACGGGAAAAACCGAGAAGGATATTGGTAATATGGGTAATGAGACCATAAAAATCAATATTAGTGTCAATATGGTACTCGATATCTCAAACAACAGATGTATCAAAATGGATATGATTCCTGGTTACGAAATGGGTGGTGAAGGGTTCTTGATGGTTATGACTTTCGGAATGTACACCGAGAATACATACAGCTCTGAAAAGAAGAAGGTCGAACCTAAAATACAACCCAAAGACGAAGATGAATAATATACAATTACAAAAGCATTTTTTATAGAGTGTGGCTCCACAACTCAATGTCTACCAGCTTTGTGAAGTTTAAGCAGAACTCTATGTTCCTCTGCAAGACATTCGACAGCTGAATCTTCCGAAGGGAGTTTAATCACAACAGTATCATCAGTACTTGAATTGTGCGCAAGCCATACCTGCCCATGACCACCCTGGCAAGCATCTCTTTAAGCTGATAATGCAGTAATTTATCACCAGATTTCATAAAAAACCTGTGTATTCAAAAGTTTACGTTTGTTTTTGTATCGAAGCGATTTTAGCACATCATTCATCATTACAGCAAAGCATTTTAAATCATTGCAAGACTCAGTAACAATTAAGAATATGGCAATAGCGTCGATTGATAAGAAGGAGGAGGTGCAGATGTATACCAAAGATGAGTTGATGGGTAAGTTGAATTCTGAAACGGATAATGACTTTGTGCTAGTTGATGAGAAGTACACTTTCGGGAGAGCAACATATTTACGGCAGAATGCATAGCGGGCTTTTGTTCTGATGTTTGAGAAAGCAAAGCTTGAGGACATCAACATTAGGATTGTGTCAGGTTTTTGGAGCTTTGATAAGCAGAAATCGATATGGCAAGCGAAATGGGACGGCAAACGGCTGGTTGAGGGCAGGAATATCATTGAATTGAAGCAGTCTGACCTCGAGAAAACGAAATTGATACTGAAGTATTCTGCAATGCCCGGCACTTCACGCCATTACTGGGGAACGGATATAGACCTTGTATCTGTTTAGGATGAGTTTTAGAAAACACCTGAGGGTCAGAGGATTTATAGCTGGTTTTGTGAGAATACAATGGAATTCGGATTCTTTCAGCCGTATAAGGATAAGGTGGAGTTTCAGCGCACAGGTTACGAAAGGAGAAATGGCACTGGTCTTTCGCTCCGATTGCGAAAAAGATGTTGAATGATTTCATCACTCAAGTTGAGTATGCTGATTTTTGTGAGTTACCAGGGAGTATTTACGCTGAAGAATTGCAATAAAACATCATCCTTTGCAAAGAATAAATAATCCGATTGCCCGTTTACAAACTTCTTTACACCGGTCGGAGAAATGATTAAGCCCGGTTTTTCAGTATTGCCAATAACAAGCCGTTGATTCTCGCGGTCAAAATAGTAGTGAATCCATTCTTTTTCAATTTCCTTGATTTCGCAATGTTTTCGAGAAATAACGTCCTCACCAAAGCTGTTTAAAGGATTGCTCTGAGCCCTTGTGTCCTTAGAACCTATCCGGATATCAATAAAGCTTTTGAAAACTTGCTGATAACCTTCATTGTTAA
>CAYZQB010000201.1:0-5566 GCA_964480395.1 uncultured Planctomycetia bacterium | reverse complement strand
CGGTCAGCGATTTGGCGAGATGGAAGTATGGGCACTTGAAGCATATGGCGCATCTGCAATTTTGCAGGAAATGCTCACAGTGAAGTCTGACGATGTCGAAGGAAGAACAAAAATCTATGAATCTATGGTTAAAGGATCGAACACTCTTGAACCGGGAACACCGGTTTCTTTTGATGTTCTTTGCAGCGAAATCAAAGGTCTTGCCTTAAATATTGAACTCTTCAAGAAGGAATTACATACCGAGGAAGACATTAAACTTCTTGAGATGAAGAAAAAAGGCGGAAGATAAACAAGCAACAAATTAAAGAAATGGAGATAAAAATGGATAACTTTTACAACAAGATAAACGACTACGGCATGGTTCAGATAAGTCTTGCAAGTGCTGAAATCATACGCGGTTGGTCAAGCGGTGAGGTTCGCAAGCCGGAGACTATAAATTACAGAACATATCGTCCTGAACGTGACGGATTGTTTTGTGAAAAGATTTTTGGTCCTGAACGCGATTATGAGTGTTTATGTGGCAAATACAAAGGCATAAAATATAAAGGTGTAGTCTGCGATAGATGCGGCGTAAAAGTTACAACAAATAAGGTCAGACGTAAGAGATTCGGGCATATAAATCTTGCTGCTCCAGTTGTTCACATCTGGTTTTTCAAAGCTATGCCTTCCAGAATTGGTGCATTGCTTGGCTTAAAAGTCAATGAACTGGAAAAAGTTATATATTTCCAAAGCTACATCGTAACGGATGTCGAAGATGAAAACATCAAGCTAAAGGAACAACAGCTTCTATCTGACGAAGAATATCGCGAATATAAGAAACGATATCGAGATGCTTTCACTGCGAAAATGGGAGCGGAAGCAGTCAAAAGAATGCTCGAAAAAATGAACCTTAAAGAGCTTTCCGAAGACCTGCGAGTTAAATTGCGTGAGACCAGATCTCAGCAAAAAAAGAAAGACATCATCAAGAGATTGAAGACTATTGAGCTTCTGCGCAATTCCGATGAGGTAAATAAACCCGAAAATATGGTTTTGGATGTAATTCCAGTAATCCCACCTGATCTGCGTCCGCTGATTCTTCTTGAATCCGGCAATTTCGCAACTTCCGACCTAAACGACCTATACAGACGTTTGATAAACAGAAATAATCGTCTAAAAAAACTTATTGATCTGAATTCACCAGAAGTCATTATCCGTAATGAAAAACGCATGCTGCAGCAGTCAGTTGACGCTTTATTTGACAATGCAAGATGCAAGCGTCCGGTTACAGGTTCATCAGGAAGACCGTTGAAATCGTTGACAGACATGATCAAGGGCAAGCAAGGGCGTTTTCGTGAGAATCTGCTTGGAAAACGTGTGGATTATTCAGGGCGGTCAGTAATTGTTGTTGACCCTCAGCTTCACCTGCATCAGTGCGGTCTGCCGAAAAAGATTGCGCTTGAACTTTTCCAGCCGTTTATTATCCGGCTTCTGAAAGAACGCGGCTTTGCGGATACGATAAAATCCGCAAAAAAACTCTTAGAACGCAAAACACCCGAAGTTTGGGATATTCTTGACGAAGTTATTCAGAATCATCCAGTACTTCTCAACCGCGCACCAACTCTGCATAGAATGGGTATTCAGGCATTTGAGCCTGTCCTCGTCGAAGGTAATGCAATAACGCTTCATCCCCTCGTCTGTGCCGGTTTTAATGCTGACTTTGACGGTGACCAGATGGCAGTACATTTACCATTGTCTCTCGAAGCACAAACAGAAGCATACACACTGATGCTTTCTACACATAATATCTTCTCTCCTGCACATGGAAATCCGATTATTACACCTTCGCACGATATTGTTCTCGGGTGTTTTTACATGACCGCAGATTTAATGGAAGTTCCGGGATTTGATGAACGAAAAGCACCGCATTTTGCAGATAAGAACGAAGCCTTAATGGCATTTGCTCATGGAAAAATTGATAAGCATACGAAAATCTGGGTCAGATTCTCGGAAAACGATGAAGTTCTTAAAAAGCATGAGATGGCTGATGATAGAATCTGGCTGCCTGAGAATCAATATCCATATGTCGTAAAGAATAATAAAGATGAAGTAATTAGCTACGAATGGAAAAACAAGCAATGGAATAATACAGAGAAACAAGCATTTCTAAAATCGAATTTCTCAAAAAAATATTTGACGACTGCAGGACGAATACTTTTCAGCGACATGCTTCCTGAGGGTATGCCTTTCTACAATTTTGCATTGAAGAAAAAAGACTTGCAAAAGATTATAGCAATTTGTTTCCGCAGACTCGGTAAGAAGTTGACTCTCAAAATGCTTGATGATATGAAAGAATTTGGATTCAAGTCAGCAACACTCGGTGGAATCTCGATTTCCAAAGATGATTTGCGAATTCCCGACCGTAAATATGACATTGTTAATCAAGCACAGGATCGTGCAGACCAAATAATGGAGCAGTTTGAGCAGATGATGATTACCGAAAACGAAAGGTCATCGCTGATAATTGATATTTGGACTGCAGCACGTGATGAAATCGGTAAGGAGATGATGCATCAGCTTGAATACGATAAAAGACCGAGAAAATCCGATGGAGTGATGTATCCTTACTTAAATCCGATTTATATGATGGCATTCTCAGGTGCTCGTGGTTCTGTTGACCAGGTGCGTCAGCTTGCTGGTATGCGCGGACTGGTTGCGAAACCCGGTGGTAAAATCATCGAAACACCTATCAAAGCGAATTTCCGTGAAGGTTTGCGGGTGCTGGAATATTTCAGTTCAACGCACGGTGCTCGAAAAGGATTGGCAGATACTGCATTAAAAACTGCTGACTCCGGCTACATGACCAGGAAATTGGCTGATGTTGCACAAAACGTTGTTGTCAACGAATATGATTGTGGCGCGATTATGGGTGTCAAGAAATGCGCAATAAACAAGGGTGAGAAAAACGAAGTTCCTTTGCGAGATATACTTCGCGGTCGAATAACTGTGCATAGAATCACGGACAGTAAGAGAAACATAATTATCGAAGCAAACGAGCTGATAACCGATGATATCGCAGACAAAATTGATGAAGCGAATATTTTAGAAGTTGAAGTTCGATCAGCGTTGAGGTGTCAATCTCCTCTGGGTGTTTGTGCAAAGTGTTATGGTGCAGATCTGAGTTCGGCTAAGATTGTCGAAGAAGGACTTGCAGTAGGAATAATTGCAGCACAATCCATCGGTGAGCCGGGAACCCAGCTAACAATGCGTACCTTCCATATTGGTGGTATTGCAATGGCGACATCGAAGCAGGATAATTATCAGACACGAAACAAAGGTAAAGTTGTCTTTAAGAACGTTGAGTGGGCATTGAACAGCCTAAAAGTACGAATTGTGCTGAAACGCGGTGGAGAGTTGGCAATACTAAATAAAAGTGGTAAGGAAGTTGAATCATACGAGCTTCAACCTGGATATCATATTTTAGTCGATGAAGGTGACATTGTTAAAGCTGGTAAGCGAATTGTCGAATGGGATCCGCACTCAACGCCGATACTTTCTGAGGTTGCTGGAAAGATATCATTCAGCGATCTGATTCCCGGGCAGACTTTTAAGACGGAGCAGCACAAAGGATCCGACAAACAGGTATCGATTGTTATCGACCATAAAGGATATTTGCATCCTGAAATCGTGATTGAAGATGCGAAAAGTGGTGATACTCTGGCATTTTATCCTTTGCCAATTAAAGCTCTTATCGAGGTTAAAGAGGGACAGATTGTTAAAGTCGGTGATGAGTTGGCAAAGACACCTCTTGCTGTTGTAAGTTCTCATGACATTGTCGGTGGACTGCCTCGTGTTCAGGAGCTTTTTGACGCTCGCTCACCGAAAAATCCTGCGGTTCTTGCGGAAATGACTGGTGTTGTTGAGTTAAGCGAGGAACGAAGACGCGGTAAACGAATTGTTATCGTACGTGATCCTACTACCGATAATGCACTTGAACACCTTGTAGCTGCTGGAAAGCAGTTAAGAGTGCGAACAGGTGATAAGGTTTTTGCAGGAGAACCACTTGATGTTGGTCCAATTGTTCCGAAACAGCTTCTGCGTATTGCAGGTGTTAACGCAGTTACAGAATACATTTTAAACGAAGTGCAAAACGTTTATCGTGACCAAGGTGTACAGATTAATGACAAGCACATTGAGGTTATTCTGTCGCAGATGCTTAGGAAAGTTCAGATTACCGACAAACCTGGAGATACCGAGTTATTGCCGGATCAGACAATCGATAAATTTATCCTTAAAACTTATAATGAGAAAGTTCAGAGTGAAGGCGGTATGCCTGCAAGTTATCGTCCGCTTTTAATGGGCGTAACGAAAGCTTCGCTTGCAACTGAGTCTTTCCTTTCCGCAGCGAGTTTCCAGGAAACAACGAAGGTTCTCACCGAAGCAGCACTTGCTGGTAAAGAAGATAATCTTCTTGGGCTTAAGGAAAACGTGATTTTGGGTCATATTATCCCTGCTGGTACCGGTTTTAAGGCATATTATCAGGGAAAAGTGATTGTTGTTGGCAAAGAGAATGATGACGAAGAAGAACCTGAGATTTTCGAGTCGAAGAAGGAAAAAGTGAAGAATGAAGTGAAAGAAAAAACTGTCGCTGTTGTCGAAGATGCACCTATAACTGCGGAAGTTAAGGAATAAAGGGAACCAAGTAATATTAAATCGAACCTGTTAAGCAATCGTAAAGGAAATGCCTGAAATCTTCGTCCAGTGTTTCCTTTGCGAGTTTTAAAAGCAATTGCTTGTCTTCTTCGCTGCCTATTTTGCTCATTGCTCTGGCAGATTCGAATCTGACACCCTTTTCCGGGTCAAACAATGTTTCTTTCAAGGGTTCAATCGCACTCTCGTCTCCGATTTCTGCAAGCGCATTAGCACAGTCTTGCCGGACACTCCAGACTTTGTCTTTCAAACCTTCGATTAATGCGGGAACAGCTTTTTTCCCGTGTTTGATAATCTTTTTAGTAAGTTCTAGTCGTACATTCATCGAAGATTTGCCGAACATGCTTATCCAGTATTTAAGCTCGTGTTCGGGAATAGTTTCGGGTAATTTTGTCATAATCGACTTTCCTATAATCAGTTGATATTTTGCCGAACATCTGCTGATTTGAAAAACCATTGTTTGGAATTATTACAACTGCATATACATTATACCCAAAAATCCTGAAAAAAAGCATACAAAATAAAATTCGCAATTATACAGTCAATTTAAACCGTTTTAAGCTGAGATCGCACAATTATACAATCTCCCGAGTAGTTACTTGACGATTGTTGAAAATGTTGTTAGTTTTGTAAAAAATCGAAAATGCACATTAAGGAAAATATGGCAAAGGAAAAGCCGATAAAGATCAACGGAGTTGTTAAAGAAGCTCTCCCGAACACCATGTTCAAGGTCGTGCTTGAAAACGGGCATGAGATTTTCGCCCATATTTCAGGCAAGATGAGACAACGTTATATCAAAATTCTGCCTGGTGATCAGGTTATCGTCGAGATGTCACCATATGACTTCGATAAAGGGCGTATCGTCTGGCGCCAGTGATGT
>CAYZQB010000200.1:0-5572 GCA_964480395.1 uncultured Planctomycetia bacterium | reverse complement strand
TGCAGAGATGCCATCAAGAGAAAGTAAGGCATCAATAAGATGAAAAGACGAATAATACAATCTATTAACGCAAGATTGCCATCTTTCATTTTCTGCTAATAACTGTGCATCCTTGAAGAACTCTGCTGATCTTTCAATACGATAATGGATATAATCTGCCTGAGAATTATTCATGCAATTCTAACCCCTTCTTCTTTGATATTCAAATAAAGAGATGAATAAAGGTGTCTTGATTCCCAATCGTTCTTGGAATAGATTAATGTTGATATCGATTCTCCAAGTTCAAGTTCTAATTCAAATAATTGATCGCGATATATCTGCTCAATAGATCGATCCTTTTTTGGATTATCTATGAGAATTAGAATATCCCAATCAGAATCATCTTTAGCATGACCACGGGCACGAGAGCCAAATAAAATGACCTCTGCAGTAGGATCAGCTTTCTTAATCCTAGTTCCAATTAGCTTGGTTATAACGAGGTTTTGGAACGCTACCACCAAATTGAACTTTTTGATACCACCCCTGCGTGTTGTTGATTAGGCAGGGATTTCCAGATGGGTATTTTTTCGTTATATCCTTGCATTTTTTAAGTTGCAGATTTTCACTTAAAACGTGCAACAAGTTTCGTATTATTTCGAGCTGTGTCTTCTTGTATGTTATACCAGTTATTCATTTGATTATTAGCTATATTACCCAAAAGCAAAAGGCACCAACTTTCGTCAATGCCTTCTGTTCAAGGGGTTTTAAGTAAGTAGTTCTTAACCCGCTTCTTCTTTGTTTTCCATTGCTTCCTTGTTTTTTCCATACTTCTTCTGTAGGAGTCCCCCTTGGTATTGGCGATAGCTGGGACCATTGATCTTTACGATGACCGAGTGGTGGAAGATTCTGTCCAGGATAGCAGAGGTAGAGACCGGGTCACCAAGGAACTCCGGCCAGTCTTCTTCTTCGATATTAGAGGTGAAGATCAGGGATTTATTGTCTTTGTATCGTCGGTCGATTACCTTAAAAAGCAGATGCGCCTCTTTGGTGACCTCTAACTCAAGGCGATCATGCCCCATTTCATCGATGACCAATAACTCGGGATTGATGTACTTTCTGATTCTTCTCTCCAGGGTATTCTCGAACACTCCTGCATTCAGGTCAGCGATTAACTCACTCAGGGTAGTGTAATAGGTTCTGTATCCTTGTCTACAGGCTTTTAAGGCCAGGCTCTGGGCGATATGTGATTTTCCGGTCCCGTTATTACCCACGAATAGGATGGAGGCCTTTTGCTCGATAAAATCCAGGGATGCCAGGTCCATGACCAGACGACGATCCAGTTTAGGCTGGAAGTCAAAGTCAAAGTCCTCAAGCATCCTCAGCGGTTCGGGCAGCTTACTTTTCTTAACCAGATACTCCACATGCCTCTGTCTTTTTACTGCAGCCTCTGCCTGCACGATATCATTGATAAACTCATAGTACCCGGGATTTTCTTTTCCCGCTTTTTCCACCATCCCACGATATTGCTCTGCCAGAAGCTTCATTCCGAGATAATGACAGCTTTGTGTAAACTGTTCCTGTAACTTCCCCGCAGGATGAGTCTTGGTATTACTGCTCATCGTTATTGCTTTTCCTGGGTTTGATCGATAGTTTGATATGATGTCTCGGCTCGGAGTTGTTATCCAAAAAGCCTTCGATAGTGCTCGCATCATAGACCTTGAACTGCTTTGCCCTGCGTATGGCCATTGTGATATCTTCCACGTGGTAGTTCACCTTCAGGGCCAGCAGCTTTCGAAGGTGATAGCCCCAGGAAGCCTTTTTATGCCGCCTGAGCTGCTCGATGAACTCTTTCATATCCGGGGCAAAAGCTTCCACCCTGGATATTACATCCTTAATGTTGGGACCGGAACTCTTGCCTTTTTTCTGTCTTTTGCCTACATAACGTCCCAGATGTCCTTTTTGTGCCAGTGGATGTGTGGCTATCTGTTCGCCGTCAACCGAGTAAACAATCAGCTCGCTTTCGGTGATGCGTACAGGGCAGACCTCGAACATGTATTTTTGGGGTACTACGTATTGATAGCCCTTCCATTGTACACACGACTCCTGGTTCACTGCTATGTGGGTTAACAAAGATGTGTCATAATGATTTTTCGGTAAAGCCAGCAAACAAGGATATTCCTCTTCGAAAAGATCAATGGGTCTCTTTTTTGTTGTGCCATGGGTGCGAAGATCATTTACCTGATTCAGCCACTGCTGCAGCTGTGCTTTAAGATCATCCCGGTCTTTGAAGCTGCGACCGTTTAAGAAGCTGCGCTCCAGGTAATAGAAGGGTCGCTCGATCTTTAGATTTTCAGTCGGTTTGCCAGGTGTGATTGATTGCGGACAAAAACGGTAATGGGTTGCAAATTCAAGGTACTTACGGTTAAAGACCGGCTTACCCATCTCATAACGGTCCACACAGGCTTTCTGGTTGTCGCTTTTGATCTCTCGCGGAACCCCATCCATATAGATAAAGGCCGCGATCAGCTCACGCAAAAGGGTTTGACGGGTCTTGTCATCCACCACAGAGATATACTGCCGGCGGGAGTAACAAAGGATGTAACTAAAGAAGGTGACCTGTTCTTGCTCTCGCGTAGCGGTAAAGGTAATCTTGTAATCACTCCAGTCATGGGCTCCGCGCTGACCTGGTAGCGTTTCTACCATCTGCAGGGGCGTTTTTGATACCACCTCGCGCACCGCTTTCAGGTAATTCCGGACTATGGTGATCTCCCCGTCAAAGCCCCTATCACAAAGATGCTCATAGACCCGCTGACACGTGATACCAGGGTATCTGTCCAATAAATCTCCAATGTAACTCTTGTAGGGATCCAGCTTGCTTACCCGCCGCTTTCTCTGCTTTATTCGCTCCCCGGGCATGGCATCACGTAATACCGATTTTGATGCCAGTATCCGGTCTATTCGCCTGCGGGATATGCCAAGCTCACGGGATATGTGCCGGACGCTCCAGCCCATACCGTGAAGGGTCACTACCCTGTTATCTATTTGTTCATCTTTCATCTTAATTGGATTTATGGATTTGTAATTGCTTAACATTCTCAGTGAGTTTCTCTGCATCGCCAACTGCCTCCAATAAAAACGGGTGGATGATTGCCATCTCACATTCGCCTAACTCTCCCATACCCCTGTCACTCAACAGGGCATGTAAATTGTTAAGTGCCACAAAAAGATTCATAATCGAGTTCATCAGATCATTGCCATATGAGGACAGCCTGCTATCGTATGGATCTTCGGGTAAATCCATCTGGTCCCATATGATGTGCTCAGGATGTGTGAGGATTGCCCGCTGCTGACCCTCATCCTCTGCCTCCAAATAAGCGGTAACCAAACGATCACTCAGACGAGAGGAAAGATGCCAGGTGGAAATCACCCGGGCAATATCCATCTGATTGCCGCGCGGCAACCGCATCAGTGCCCGTGCATGGCTGCTTGTTAAAGATCCCATACGGATCTCAGAGGCAACCTCTTCATCCAGCTTACTGATCAGCGACAGACGACGACTCACCCAGGAGGGGCTGTGACCAGTTAGTTTTGCCAACTGGCGCTGTTCCAGATCATGGGTCTCCAGAAGATCTTTTAACACCATCGCCTCTTCCCATACTTCCATCGACTGATTTGACCGGTTGTAACTCAACAGCATAATCTTCGCCTGGGCCTCATCAACATCAAATAACCGGCACTCAAGGGTATCCATCAATAAGGTCTCGCCAGCATACAGTCGCTTAAACCCATCTATCATTTGAACCCCACCTTCATATACCCTGGCGATCACTGGCTGCAACTGGCCATGTACCTTCATCGACTTCTCCAATCCGATAATACGATCCATATTCATCAAACGCATCGATGATAGTGAAAGATCAAATTCTGTTATGCCTATCTTCTCGATTCTGGAATTCATCGGATATATCTTTTTGTCCCTGTAAAAGTAGAGGGTAAAAAAGACCGATGCAATCGAGTCTGTATTTACAATCAACCTGTATTTGGAGGTAAAAATGCCTGTAGAGAAGTTATAGCACGCAATTGAACCATTAACGCGTCTGTATTTACAATCTTTCCCTCTTTTGTTACATGCATCAGCGCGTAGGCCCCGTCAATACCGGCCTGCAGAGATAACGCGTCTGTATTTACAATCATTGAACTCTCACATCTCTGACGCCTTTGATTGCGCTCCTTCTGCAACTCCCGGTTCCGGGATTCATACTCGGGATGATTCTTCCGGTACTGATCCTGATACGCATGGCCAGAACGTTTTTTATAACATCGCTTTTGGCTCTGTAATCGCTTCTGTCGATGTGATTTGTTGGTCTTATACTCCTTTTTCCCCCAGGCATTCTTACGGACCTGTTGACACGAAGGAGCAAAACAATACTTTTGAGGTTTCTTTAATCGGGGATTACATTGGCAAATGAGCCCGCAATGTTGGCAGATAAAGGTTGAAATCATGATAGCAAACTTTCAGTAGTAGAAAGATTACCGTTTTTTCTGGAAAGTAATAATAAGTGGTAGCGTTTTTTACCCTTGAATGGTAGCAGTATTAATCCTCGTTAAAAGTCCATCTTGTAAGTGCATGGGCCAACAGTAATCAACTGGTATTAGGCCAGGTCAAAACCAGTGAAAAATCCAATGAGATCACCGCCATCCCCGAACTATTGAACCTACTTGACATAAAGGGGTGTATTATTACTATTGACGCCATGGGCACCCAAAAGAAGATAGCAGAGACAATCATAGAGAAAAAGGCGGATTACATCCTTGCCTTAAAGGGTAACCAGGGATATCTGAAAGAAGATGTCCAGAACACTTTTCTAAGGCAACAACCTGACTCCACAGATGAAGCCGTTGAAAAAGGACATGGCAGAATAGAGACAAGGAAATGCGAGGTAATCAATAAACTGGATTTCCTTGATGAAAGAGAACAATGGGCAGGACTGAGAAGCCTTGCGCGTGTTACTGCAAAAAGAGAGATCAATGGTAAGCAGTCATCTGAGGAGCGATTATACATTAGTAGTGTTGAATCAGATGCTAAAAGCTTCAACTCATTCATCCGCCAACACTGGGGAGTAGAGAACTCGCTGCATTGGACCCTTGATGTTACCTTCAGGGAGGATGCCCAAAGAAAAAGAAATGGTCATGCGGCAAGTAACTACGCACTGGTGGAAAAGATTGCTCTAAATCTGTTGAAGACAGAGGACTCCAAGAATATGAGCATTAAAAGTAAGCGGTTGGTGGCTGCCTGGGATAATGAGTTCCTACTAAAAGTCCTTAGAATTTAAATGCGTCGACCCTGGGCCCTGAGGGGAGCCTTCTACAGGGTGAACTATATCTTCAAGGATAAATACCTGTTTGAAGCCAATGGCCGCTATGACGGAACCTCCAGGTTCCCCAAGGAGGACCGCTTCGGGTTCTTTCCTTCCTTCTCTGCTGCATGGCGTATTTCTAAAGAAGGTTTTATGGAAGCGACCACCGGTATTTTTGATGACATAAAAATCCGGGCATCCTATGGTACCCTTGGCAACCAGTTGCTCGGGAACCG
>CAYZQB010000199.1:0-5578 GCA_964480395.1 uncultured Planctomycetia bacterium | reverse complement strand
ATTTATTAAGCAGATGAAAAGAAAGTTCCGACAATTCCTACTCTTCATGGATAAAGTACCATGGCATAAAAACAAAGAGGTGAAGGCTTTTCTATAAAAAATTGCAAACTGTATAATTACTTTAATGTTCCCAACTGCATCACCAGAATTTAATCCTGTCGAAGAATGCTGGAGGCAGGATTAAAACAATATAAAAGGAAATAGAATTCCGACTTCATTTAAAAATAAGAAAATTGAAACAGCTAATTATTAGAGAATAAAAAGATTTAGATTAAATTTAAACAAATACCTCCGTCTTTAACTATACTTATAATAATTAACTTACTTGAAAATTTTTTTAACATGTATAACTAAACTGAAATAAAACAAGTTTACAGATTTGCAGTGATAAATATACAAATGGAATTGTGAATAGAACATTAAAACTGTAATTGCATAAATATGATTCATTGGACAAGTATTTCATCGGCTAATATCTAAGTTATTTTCCGCTGACGACGGTGTATCCAAAACGATCGTCCCATTTTTCACCGATGAGTTTAATATTAGCGTTTTCTGCTTCAATTAATGAAGCAGGAGTAAAACTACCAAAAAAGAGGTATGCACTGCTAGAATTTTCTCCTTTATCATCACCGAGATAAGCACCAATGATAACATCATCAATACCATCACCATTAATATCTCCGGCAGATGAGATTCTTGAGCCAAACTCATCACCTTTTATACAACCTGTAAATCAATCTATGATGCCCTTAGGCGTTGAACATCGGAATGAAATCAACTGCACTTTTTAATTTAACTAAGAAGTTCTATAGATGCAAACTTTTTGAGTCTGCAGCATCACAAATTTCAAAATCTGCAGCTTGATTATTTGAACTTCTCGACTGATAAAGAGAATTTTGTATCTTCTATTCGCTATCTTTGAAAATTAGCGCATCCAAACTGATTCGACAATCTAAAAACATAAAAAAAACGTTAAAAAAAAAGCGATTTATCTTTGCTTTGAGCTAGACATTAAGACGCGACCTGCTACAATATATTTATAGGATAAGTCCTTCAGACAAGTAAATTTAATATTGAGGCGTATAATGAAGAAAACATCGAATGCAACTGCAATAAAATCAGATTATTATTTCAAGAAAAACCAGTAAAGCTTTATTACAGAGACCTTAAAGAAGATGGACTGTACATCGCAAAAGGTTATCTCGATGAAATCAAGGACATCTTAGGGCGGGAGCCGAATTGGATAAGAGTTGAAGTTATTGCCTACATTTATCCCGAGGATTTGTCGAATATGTTCGAAAGGATTGAAAACCCGTATGCAAGGGATGGTCTTACAAGCTTCAGTGGTGGTTGGTGTTGAATATCTCGGAAAAGTAAAGGTTGCAGGCGAGTGGCATCTTAGGATTCGACAACTTTTCGGAAAAAGCAGGACTTTGATGGCACAATGTGCTATGTGCAGGCTCCTTTCAAAGACATAAGGTCAGGAAAGGTAGATGGTTTCTATTGCGGTGGTGCAGAGGACTGGGCGAAGTATAAGGAATGAGCTGTTTACGTTTAGTGTCCATATGCCGGATATTGCATGGGATTAAGAAAGATACAGCTAGGGAAATATAAGCTTAAATCATAATAGAGTAAACAATGACGTACAGACAAAATCATTTTTTGACGCAATCATATCGATGATTCAGCAGATGATAAAGGTACTACACTGGTAGAGGGTGTAGCAAAGCAAGAGGAATTTGTTAACGATGTCCACTTTCACGAACTGGCGGTGGACTAGGTTGAGTATAAATCGAAATGAAAAGCACGATTAAGCGTTGTCAAGTTAAAATTTATGACATTCTTTTGATATTTCAATGGAGGAGACCACATTATTGTCATTAAGAAAAGTGGGACAGGCATCCTTGCCTGTCATTGATGACGATGTTGCTAGACACAGGCAGGGAAGCCTGTGCCACAGGTAATCCAGAAAATATTGCAACTGTTATTCTCGTGAAAACGGGAATCCAGCAAAATATTGCAACTGTCATTCTCGTGAAAACGGGAATCCAGAAAAATCATACCGAATTAAAAATTAGTGTACTGTTTCGAAGGTACTAAAGAAAACTGTCATTCCCAACTTGATTGGGAATCCAGAATCTTGGATTCCTGTTTTCACAGGAATGACAAATCTTTGAAACTTTACAAGTAAACGGTGAATCATTCACCGCTTGACCACAATATTTGGGGTGGTTAAGTTTAGGGGAAACGCCGGATCCCATCCCGAACTCCGAAGCTAAGCCCTAAACGCCGATGATACTTAACGGGAAAGTAGGCTTCTGCCCCTTAAAAAACTCAAAAAGGAAAGATTAACACTCTTTCCTTTTTTTTTATTGCATATCTTTGCTTCCTGAACTTCATTTGTCTGTTCCCTGAGGTTCTCGAAGGGAAGACGTTTATATTCAAATTGGTGGCTTCGAGAACCTCAGCCACCGGACAATACTGTTCCCATTTAATAATATGTTGCCTGAGGTATCTGAGGCTCTCGA
This sequence comes from uncultured Planctomycetia bacterium, assembly GCA_964480395.1. Classification (GTDB taxonomy): domain Bacteria; phylum Planctomycetota; class UBA8742; order SKZP01; family CAYZQB01; genus CAYZQB01. The sequence continues at coordinate 3,047 of CAYZQB010000199.1, read as the reverse complement.
AGACTTGAAGGCAATAATGAAGTAAAGAAAGAATATTCTCTTCTTCACATTGCTCAATATGAAATATAGAATCAATAATACATTTTACTCAATTTCGGAGACACAATGAATCATGGTTGGATGTATATATTGAAATGCGCAGATGGAAGTTATTATACTGGTAGCACGAACAATATAGAATTTAGATTTGCAAAACACCAAGCAGGAGAAGGTTCCAACCATACAAAAAAGCGATTGCCAGTTAAGCTTATTTATTATGAGGAATATCCGAATGTTGATGCTGCTTTTTATCGTGAAAAACAGGTACAAGGCTGGAGTAGAAAGAAGAAAGAAGCATTAATCAATGGTGATTTCGAATTGTTACCGAAATTGGCAATTGCATATCGAGATAAAGATATTAACGAAAATGAACAAGATGACAAACAAGAAATAGATTGTTGTTAATACTTGTGGCTTCGAGAACCTCAGCCACCAGACAATCTTGTATCCTTAAAAAAACTGTTCCCTAAGGTTCTTGAGTTCCCTGAGGTTCTCGAAGGGAACAGAAACCTACATACAGGGAAGATATTCATTATCTTTCCTTTTTTTATTATCTTAATGAGCTAATAAAATTTTTTAATGAAGATAGTATATTTTCAGAATTAAAATCTAAATCAATTTCTTCTTTTTTTGGATTTAAACTCTTAACTGCATTTTTATACATTATCTCATGTAGCTCAGATTCTGATTTAAAATCTAAAGGATCAGGTGAGTCAACAGGATAATTACACAATGTTAGCCATATATTGCTTATTTGATTATATTGATAGTTAGCAAAATGTGTTATTTCAGTTAATGGAACATCAGGTTTAGAGTCAACAGTCATAACATATCCCAAAGGTGGAAATGCTATTTCACTGTAATTGATTCCTTTGCTTTTATTAAAGGACATTTTTCCAAACAGTGGTGCCATTCTTCCACGATTTGATTGTGTATAGTATATAAAAAATCTATATTCTGGTGGTAATCCTGTTCTATATTTATTCAAAACAAAGTTGCTTAGATAATCACGTTCTTTTCCAAGAATTGAATTTATATTTAAAAACATAACTACTATTTGCTTTATTACTCTTAATGGAAAACAAGTAATTGGCATTAAAATTTGATTATTATATATTTTCTTAAACTCATAAAGATTGTATATAGTTTTAACGAAATGTGAGTAAGAATAGATATCTCTTGAGTACCAAGAACCAGTTTCATTATTGCATTTTTCACATATTGTATAAAAATAGATTCCATTGTAAAATTTTGCTCTTTTAAGATTTCTTCTTGCTTGCTCAAAATCAATCCCCTTTTTTATTGTTTCAAGATAATCAAGTACCCATATTTTTCCAATATTAAATGCTGATTGTGGTGGAACATGTTCTTGTGATAGTTTTTTATATTCTCCACAAATTCTGCAATAATCAAATATTTTCTTTCTGGACATTTGAACTCCTGTATTTGAATCATTATTTAATGATATATAAAAATAGAAACAATTAAATTTCATTAAGGTTCATTATATTTATTACTTTACAAAATTAAGTATGAGTTCTTGTAACATACAGCGTCATTGCGAGCGTCAACCAGAGGTTGAAAGCGAAGCAAACCCGGATGCCATCGAATAGTTCATGTCAAATAATAATAACGAATAATGAAAACTGTACAATGTTAGCGAAAGCGCAACTCTTTCGTGTTTGCGAATGAACAACATGTTCAGTTGTAAGTAAATCGGAAGTGTGTTTGTAACACTCGATGGAACTCGTGAGATTGCGACGGTCGCTTCGCTCCCTCGCAATGACAAGATACCCCCGATGTCATTCTGAACGTAGCGACCGAAGGGAGCGAAGCGAAGCGGACGAAGTCCTTTAATTATCCAGGCTAGAACATCACAAAACATGGTATTCCGACAGATTGATGTTGAATGCTAAACATTGTTTTAGATTCACGTTTAACCGATTTCTTCAACACTTACTTGTATGCTCTTCAAAATATCAAAGACCGAAGCAATCACGCTCCGGTCTTATTTACGTTCATTTAAACAACAATTCAGTGTTTAATCAGCTTAGTATTTAAAGATGATCTGACCATCACCAACGCGGACACCTTTTGTCGTTGATTGGTCGGTATTACCTGCTGCGTCATAGTAGCTTGAGCCACCACCACCACCAGCGATACAACCGCCGCCACCGCCGTACCAGCCGGCTCCGCCACCGCCACCGCCAGAAGAGCTACCTTTTCCGCATCCCCCAATTCCGAATTTTCCGTTTTCACCATAATCGGAAGAAGACCTGTAACCACCAACACCACCGGCTGTCTGAGTTCCACCAAATCCAGGAAAATATGTCGAAGTATGACCGTTATCACCTGTTAAACCGCCACCATCACCACCGTGACCGGTGTAGTTGCTGTGTCCACCGCCACCGCCGCCAGCACCAACGACTTTTCTGTCTGTGAATGCAGTACCACCAACGCGAATATCGCTGGCACCACCACCGGTTCCTGGCCAGTATGAAGCCCACGTTGAATTAGTTCCGCCACCACCATTCCATCCGCCATTTGCTGATGCCTGATGTGTAAATCCCTTACCACCGACATAAACATGTACTGTGTCACCAGGTGAAACGAGAACTTTTGCTGTTGCCAATCCACCTTTACCACCAGTCATACCATTTTGTGATGGTCCACCTTGTGCGCCATAGCATTCCACGACAATTGAAGTTACTCCAGCAGGAACCGACCATTGCTCTGCAGCACCAGTGTAAGTAAATGTCTTTGATACTTCATCACGACCTTCACCTTCGAGAGAGATATCCCAAGGTGTTACTTCGTTCGTACCATCGTGAATTAAGGTCAAAGTATCGTTATATGTTGTATTAGCAGTTGGAGCGAATTCGACTGCAAGCATTATTTTTGCACCAACAGCAATAACCTGTGGAAAATTAATGACGTTTCCGTTTGAATCCTTCAGCGAATCAATGGTAAATGCTGTTCCGGTTGATAATGTTGCAGAAGTTACAGTC
>CAYZQB010000198.1:0-5593 GCA_964480395.1 uncultured Planctomycetia bacterium | reverse complement strand
ATGGATGGTGAAAAGTAAATGGTGGCACAGGCATCCCTGCCTGTGTCTAGCAACAATGTCATCAATGACAGGCAAGGATGCCTGTTCTACCATTTATGTAATTTAGCAATCATATCCTTGAGTAAATTATCCAAGGGATTTTTTATAGGCACGGGTCGCATTTTCTCGGTCTGTCTTGAATTCTGCAAATACTTTCTCGTCGATGTCCTGTGTTGGGTAATCGCCGGAAAAACAGGCAGTACAGAAGTTCTCGATGTTTGGGTTGCTTTGTTTCGCAGCATTAATCATATCATCAATGCTCATATAAAACAGGTGATCCGCACCAATATTGCTGCATATTTTATCTATATTCAGCTTAAACTTTGTTGCAATAAATTCACCTTTGGTTGACATATCAATACCGTAGAAGCAAGGTGCCTTCAGAGGTGCAGAATGAATCGCGAAATAAACCTTGCGAGCACCCATATCAAGCGCAATTTTTATAATCTCGCGCACAGTATTTCCACGGACAATTGAATCATCAACGAGCATCACGATTTTGTCATGGAATTCGGATTTTATCGTATTCAGCTTTTGACGAACCATTTTTCTCCTGTCTTCATTCTTACCCGGAGTAATAAATGTACGTGCCATATATCGATTCTTAATCAATCCTTCGCGATAAGGTTTATTTAACACTGAAGCCATCATCGCAGCAGCGGGTCGAGAAGTGTCCGGCACTGGAATTATAACATCAGGCATTTCAAGGTTTTTCTCCTGTGCTTCCTTGAGCCAAGCTTTAGCTAGCAATTCACCAAGCAGAAGTCGAGTTTGATACACTGAAACACCTTCGATAACACTGTCAGGACGCGCAAAATATATATATTCGAAGATGCAAGGTGTTTTTTGTGTTTTTTCGCTCACGATTTCACGATGCAATTCGTCCTCATAATTGATGTATATAACTTCGCCGGGTTTCACATTCTCAAAATTAGTAAACCCAGATATATCACATGCAACTGATTCTGAAGCGAACATGTAGCGTGTATCATCGTCGGTTTCTTGCTTGCCGAATACAAGCGGTCGAATTCCCAATGTATCCCTGAAGGCGAAAATCCCTTTGCGAGCAATTATTCCCACAACCGAATATGCACCACGGACTTTCTTGTAAACTCCTTGTACTGCTTTTTTTATATGTTCAAACGATAAATCTTCGACCGAAACGTTCTGTTTAGCAAGTTCATCAGAGAATACTCCGAGTATGATTTCAACATCACAACCAGAATTTATGTGCCATTTCGCGTTATATCGAAGGTCTTTACGCAGTTCTTGAAAATTCACCACCTGCCCGTTATGCACCATGGCAATACCATAAGGATAATGTGCCACAAACGGTTGAGCATCCTCATCAAGCCCAAGACCGGTCGTGCTATATCGAGTGTGTCCAACACCAAGACTTCCTGTTAATGTCTGCAGCTTCTTTTTATCGCTGAAAACCTCGCGTACAAAACCCAATCCCTTAACCGTATGAAAACTACCGTCAAATGTTACAATCCCTGCTGCATCCTGTCCCCTATGCTGCAATACAAAAAGACTGTCATAAATCACATTTCGAGCTACAAATTTCTGTTTAAGCGAAAAAAAACCGACAACTCCACACATGGAAACCTCGATTTCTATAAACATCACAGGTGAAAACTCGTATATTAGCAAAATGAACAAGAAATGCAATCAAAACACAGGAGGAGACATGTTTAATCCAAGACAGTTTTATCAGCAGTTTAATGAAGGATTTGAGGAAAAATTCGAAGAGACGATGTCAAAGATTCGTGAGATTCATATTCGGTCAGCACAGGTTAATCCAGCGGATGAGCGAATTGGATATTACAAGTTTTTCAATCATGCTGCTGCATTTATCCTTAAACTGGCAAATTTTGAGCAAATTCATAACGAAAATTATACAAAAAGCATGAATTTTGATGAACTTTACGAAGAAAACAAGAGTTTTTACAGCGAATTAACTCCGGTAAATTACGCTTCAAGTTATGCAAATCCCGAATATTGTGTGAAAATTTTCGGTGAAAAATTCGGTCAACTCGTATCTTATTTCTATGTCAAAATTCGCGGATGTATCAGCTATGCGTTTATGCACAAAATTCGAGCAATGCATGAATATTGCGAACTTTTCGTCGAATTTTATGACTTCATCAAGGAAAATACGCTTGATTATGACGACTTGAAAATGCTCATAACTTCAGTTGAACGAAGCGATAGAACAGCTTTTCAGAAAGTCAGAATTGCTGAACGATTCTCATCTGATTTCAGCTTTTTCCGTGATATTATTGAAAATGCTGACCTAAGCGACTTGCGCTACCTTTTCTACATTGGTAACCGCATTAGCGATTTTGAGATTCAGACTGCTAACTTTCTTCTCGCGTATCCTGCAGAAAAGATTATGAAACTTGCCAAACTCATCGTCGATGCTTACATTCTGGGGTTCAAGAATGATGATAAGGATGTTTCAAAGAAATCAACTGTACTTGTCTATTATAACGTTGGTCAGGAACGTCTGATACGTCAACTAATCAAGGATTTTAAAGTAGTAAAATTGAATGTGCTGATTAATTTTGCATTCTCAACTAATATTAATAAACAATATCAACATGACCATCAATTTGACAATGCACTTTTCATCGACCCAGAATATGTCGAAAATTTCAAGATGTCGTATGAAAATGCATTGGATGTACACAACAAAATCTTGTCAATGTTCTCAGGACCGGTATTTTTCGATAAATTCGGTGATAATCCTTTTACGCCGGAAACGAAGGATGCGAATCTGAAACTGGACGAAAATCAGCAGAATTTATTCCGCGAAATGAATATTGCAGCATCGCATATCAGCGAGAAATTCGTACCAAGCGCAGAGACCAGTTTTTCGATAATTGCATTCCCAACACCGGAAATAGGCGATAGATTTGAAGAAATTTTTGAGCAAACGTGCGAAATAAATATGCTGAGTAACGAGAAATACAGCAGGATTCAACAATTTATCGTTGATGCGCTTGACAAAGCAGACATTGTCCACGTTAAAGGCAAAGGTGAGAACAAGACCGACATTCGAGTAAAGATGCAGACGTTGAAGAATCCAGCACAGGAGACGCTGTTCGTAAATTGTGTTGCCGATGTCAACATTCCAGTCGGTGAGGTGTTTACAAGTCCTAAATTGACAGGCACTGAAGGCGTGCTGCATGTTAAAAACGCATTCCTCAATTCTTACAATTATCAAGACCTTGAATTGCATTTCAAGGATGGATTCGTTGAGAAATATTCGTGTAACAACTATGAGGATGCTGAGAAAAACCAGGAGTTTATCCAGGAAAACCTGCTCTTCCCACATAAAACGCTGCCTATCGGTGAATTCGCCATTGGCACAAACACGCTGGCATATGCAATTGCACGGAAATATAACATCGTGGATATTCTGCCAGTTCTCATTGTCGAGAAGATGGGACCGCATTTTGCTATCGGCGACACATGCTTTGCATGGGATGAGGATAGACCGGTTTACAATCCGGACAAAAAGGAGATTATCGCGCGAGATAACGAGAAATCTGCGATGCGCAAGGAGAATATCAACGAAGCATACACGAACAAGCATATTGATATAACTCTGCCGTATGACGGACTCGAACACATATCAGCAATAACGAAAGACGGCGAAAGCATTGAAATCATTCGCGACGGCAGGTTCGTCCTCCCCGGCACCGAAGAACTCAACATCCCTTTGAATTAGCTATCTTTATCAGCTTCAGGGTCGTAATAATCAAGACCATCAATTTTTTTAAAATGCTCAATATTATTAGTTACAAGTGTTAGCTTCTTTTCAATTGCTGTAGCAGCAATCCAAAAATCATGCCATCGAGAACTATGCCTAATATTTTCTTCGTTGAAAATATTCTTAGTTTTGTTTTTTCTCTTTCTTTTGTCATATTTGAAAGCTAAATCTGCGGCAATTTGTGCAATTCTTGTGTTTGGTACGATGAATTCACTTTCAATTATGAAATTGTTTAATTCAATCAACAAGCTTTCGGCTGTTGTTTTGTCTATGTTTGATTTTTTTTGTTCATTGATCAATTGAAACTGCCAAAATGTTAGTTCAGCCACTGTAGCAAATGACAAAGCTCTTTGTCGTCCTTCTAAAACTTGAGCAAATTTCTTCAATTCGTCAGAATCAGTAAGATAATAGTTTACAATGTTTGTGTCTAGTAAAATTTTGTTCGTAACATTCATTTTATCCCCAAAGTGTATCTATCATCCAATTAGTCATTTCATCAGCTGTTTTATCAGTTTTTATGTCCTTTAGAATACCTACATGTTTATTCCACTGCGGAGAATCATTGTTTAGTAATGTTTTATTATGTGTGTTTAAATCAAATATTTGTTTAATTGTGAAAAAGTCAATTTCTCCTGAGCTTTCTTTAAAATTCATTTCTCCTTCAACAACTACGTCTTCTCTTGGTGGCATAATAAAATGACAGACTGCTGACTCAAGATGTTTTGGATACTTACATCTAATCTCATCTAGAAATGGGGAATTTATCCAGCACTCTTCCTTAGAAACATTTACATCGATACTCACAAACGTACCAATAATTTTCATATGTTTTTTTGAAAACACTTTGTCAGATGTTGCTTTTTCCTTAATAACTATATTTTTAAATTCCCTTTTCTCAACTTTGACCTGTTTATTATTTATATTATTACTGAAACTGATAGATCTAAATCCATTGTTGACTAGTTTTATTGTGTTATACACAGATGTTCTAACAGGAATCTGATTGTCATCAATATCAACATTATGCAATATCATATCTGCAATATCTGTAATTGTGATAATTGCTTGCTTACCAAGTTTTTCAATTTCATCGTTGTCGTAGAGCGGTAAATCTCGGTTTAGCTTTTTTTGCTTAACTTCTGTTTTCCAACCGAGTTCTGTACATCCTGAATTCATTGATGAAAATATTAAACTAGGAAAAGATTTCACCATCGGATTAGTTGACTTGATTGAAGCCAAAAAAGCTTCTTCAATGTTCTTCAATAACAATATTGCATCATGAATTGGCATTACACCATGATAATCACCATCAAGTTTGATAATAAGGTCTGCTGAATTTTCAGTCATATTTGCACCAAAATATTAATTATATCTTAATTATAACTTTTGCAGTGTCATTTACCGCAAAAATAACAAAATGCAAATGCATTCCCCTTATAAAACGACTCAAATCCAAAATAAGTTTAATCTGTTATGTTTCCTTGTTCCCAAAGAGGATTTTGGGAACGAGTTTAAATTAAGTGGGACAGGCATCCTTGCATGTCATTTACATATTCAACCCAAGGCATCAATTTAGCGATAGTTAGCGTTTTGCAGGCGTTGAGCAAATATATTTGCTATACATATGGATTGATTTGCTATGAAATCGATTTAGCGTCAAATTATGGACGAACAGCAATCATACAACTGCTTGTGTTGTGCTCTTTTGAAGCTACACACTGTTATTTTGGTGGGTAGGGTGTGAATTTTTCGCCGAAGGTTTGCTGCATATGCTCA
>CAYZQB010000197.1:0-5637 GCA_964480395.1 uncultured Planctomycetia bacterium | reverse complement strand
CCAGTCTTATCGATGGATCAGGCATTCATTTAGCGATAGTTAGCGTTTTGCAGGCGTTAAGCAAATATATTCGCTATACATTTGGGTTCATCTGCTATGAAATCGATTTAGCGTCAAATTATGGATGAACTGCAATCATACAACTGCTTGTGTTGTGCTATCTTGCTGACACACACCACCGACCAAACCACCAATATCATTGAAAGGAATGCCTATCCCACTTTTTGCATCTTCAGCAACCCAGCTTATGCCAGTATAACACCAATTAAAACGTGAATTATAAACGTTACAGCATGTAGTCGTCGCTTTTTTCGATTTCGTCATGAATATCGTCGAGGAACAGTATCGGGCGTTTTGATGCAATCTCATCAAGCTCACGTGAAACAGAATTGCGCCAGCCGACAATTTCGATTCGTTTTCCGCAGCGTTTCACTTCCTTGAGTGCATCGACATAATCGCCATCACCTGAGAGAATCAGAGCAGTCTCAAACGCATTGTTCTTCAGAAGTGTTAGCAAACTCGTAACAAGCGCGACATCTGCGCCTTTATCGACATAAATGACTTTCGTTGCGTTACATTCATCGCATTTCACAAATCTCTGCCTGGTTGATGTCAGGTGTATTTCATATCCGAGATTGTAAGACAAAATATTGAAGAAATTTCTCTGATTGTCTTTAGGTGGAATATGTTCAGTAGCAAAAAAATGTGTCTGCCAGATTTCACCGTCTCTCATAAGTCTTTTATGCAGTCTTTCCCATGAAATTCGCCAGCCAGCAGCCAGCATACCCGAAAAAACATAAGAATTATCAATGAAAGCGATTGTTCGACCTCTTGATATTGCAGCCATAATATTACTCCTGTATTTAAATAAAAAATTGTTACAAGCAACATTCGAGATTCAAAAAATGTTTATAATTTGTTGTGAATCTATTGATGCAACAATCCGATAAGTACGCTTTTAATTTATTGTTTAATATACAAGTATTTCCTCAATGATTAATACAAATTTGCATAAATAAAAACTGTAACATAATTTATTTTGTGTAAATTTCCTTATAAATAGTACTTTTGCAATTATATGTACGAATAATTAAGAACTTGGTTTACATATTAATCGAGTTTATTCATGACAAGACCTGTAAATATCTTTGGGTAAAAGTACGTTGATTTTTGAGGCATTCGCTTGCCATCCTTAGCAATCGCAGCAACCTGCTCAACACGTGTCTGATTCAGCATAAACATCATCAAAGCTTTATTATTCCTGAGCATTTCAAGCCCTGATTCTTCCTGTGCTTCGTATCCTTTGATAAATGAAACATACTTTCCAACAGCAATGTCCGCATCAGATATTTTCAATTGTCTGTCTAAAATCAACTTGTGAAGGATATTTACGTCAAGCTGGGCTTCAATTTGATCGAGTTCCGGTCTTTGCTTCTTGAATTCATTGATTGACTTTAATGACAAGCTGAAATACTCCTTCTTCGTAACAATACCTAACAAATGTTTTTTTGTCCTAAATCCAGCGTACATCGTCCGTTTTAAGGCGTTAAAATCCGATTCTTTGGCAACATAGAAATCCTCAGCAATTTGATTCATAAATGTTTCGAAGTTGAAATTTTCTAATGAGTGCAAAAGCCGGTGTGTCGGTAGAATTACGAGCCCGTCCTGGTGCATACTCACAAGCGTTACCATGCGATACTTTGCTGATTCATTTTCAGGATTCTCGTGCATATAATTCAATGCTGTTTCATAGCGATGATGTCCGTCAGCAACAAACATCGGCTTATCCTGGAAGAACTCTTGCAAAGCTCTCTGCGAATTCGGGTTGACAATTCTAAATAATTCGTGAAACACGCCATCGTCATCGGTCGCTGTTAAAACCGGGGCTTTTTCCATTGCTGCAGCGATAATATTTTCTGATTTTTTCTCCTCATCGCTGTAAAGCAGAAAAATCTGTCCAAAATTCGTCTTGGTTGCGCGTAGAAGGTTCAATCTGTCTGCCTTTGGTCCCTCTAAGGTTTTTTCATGTGCCATGATGCCTTCGCCGAATTCAGCCAGTTTCAAGTTTCCGACAATCCCAAATCTTTCATATTCAGCATCATTTACTGTGAAAATCTGTTTATAAACATAGAAACAAGCATCATCATCTTGTACTACAATTTCACTCTCAATCCAATTATTCCATATCTCCGCAGCATTTCGATATACTTCACCGCCAACTCCATCGAGAGGTTCCGCTTTTGTAATTGCTGCAATATTTAAGTTACTCTTCTGAAACAGCTTTTCGAGTATTTCAGGAAAGATCACGTCATAAGGTGGTGCAATCACATTCGAAAAATCTTTAACTTTCTCAAGATTATATCGATAGCCGCGAAAAGGCTTTATTTCCATTTGGTATCCTTTTTGAAGTTTTGTTGGTTATTAAACCACTGCAAATATTATGTAACTTTGGGGAGCTTTTCGTCACTGAGTTTTTCGGATTCATACCTTGGTATAACTTCCAACAACTTGTCGATAATTTGATCAGAATTCACACCCTCAGCCTCTGCGCTGAAATTGCATATGATTCTGTGTCTTAGCACGGGATGGACAACAGAACGAATGTCTTCTTCACTTGCATAAAAACGACCTTGCAAAACCGCACGTGCTTTTGCGCCGAGAATAAGATATTGACCAGCACGAGGACCGGCACCCCAAGCTACCCAATTCTTTATAAAATCAGGGGCCAAAGGATTGTTAGGTCTGCTGAGTCGCGAAAGTTTCAGCGCATATTCAATCACGTGGTCTGCAACCGGAACCTTGCGCACAATATTCTGAAGCTCAAGGATTTCTTTGCGGTTGAGCACTTTATTGAGCTCAGGTGTATGTGTCGTCGTGGTAAGCTTCATGATATCAATCTCTTCTTGCTCAGTCGGGTATTCAACGTTAATGAAGAACATAAATCTGTCCTGCTGGGCTTCCGGCAACGGATATGTTCCCTCTTGTTCAATCGGGTTTTGAGTAGCAAGCACGAAAAACGGCAGGTCAAGGTTGTGCTTCTTACCACCTGCGGTAACTTGATACTCCTGCATTGATTCAAGCAATGCTGCCTGTGTTTTCGGTGGGGTTCTGTTAATTTCGTCCGCAAGAATAACGTTTGCAAAAATTGGTCCCGATAAAAATTTAAAAGTCCGGTCGCCAGTAGATTTATCTTCCTGTATAACCTCGGTACCGGTTATGTCTGAAGGCATAAGGTCAGGCGTAAACTGAATACGGTTGAATTTCAAGTCAATTATCTCAGCAAGAGTGCGAATCATCAAGGTTTTCGCAATACCCGGAACACCAATTAGAAGCGCATGACCACGTGAGAAAATTGTAATCAAAATCTGGTCTATTACATCGTCCTGACCAACAATCGCAAGGTGCATCTGTTCTTTAATCTTGCTGTATGCCTGTCTTAGATTCTCAACCGCTGTGAGGTCTTCATTTTTCATTTTTTTGGGTGCTTTTTCTGCCATATTTCACTCCGTTTTTAATAAATTTCAATGCATTATACGGAAATTGTTTTAATAATGTGAAACAATTTATTTGTGTAATTGAGGATTTCACCAATTCCTTTGCTACTCAATGAGTTATAATTTAGTACTTAATACTTATGAATTTTGTATGGATGAGTGTAGGAATTATATGCTTGATATATTGATGATGCCAGGGAGACTTCTTTACAGCATGATGGCAATGCTGGGCATCCGATATTATATTGCAGTTGCGTTTGCCCTGCATATTGTTGTTTTGTCATCAGTTTACTGGATTATCATTGCTGAACCCAGTATTGAAGCGGAAAAAACGCTGCGGTTCTCGATAGTAACAGGTCTTGAGGAGTTTTTGTCAGATAAAGATGATGATGCTCTTGAAGGCGGTAAGAATGCATTTCCAGATCTGACAGAATTTACACCGGGCAAGGAAAAAGAGAAAATTGCGGAAAAAGCCGATGCAAAAGCATTGACATCACCAAAGGTTGTGAATGTTCGAGACAAAGGCACATCGGGTCGGGCAACGGTTGCACCTATAGAGTCGCGAGCACTTGGGAATCTGCTTGAGGGCAATGCTTTGACATCAGGCGAAGATAATGCAGGTGCTGGCGACATTCCCGCTGGTTATGGACTTCGGGGCAAGGGTAAGAAAGGGCAGGGATTGGCGACGTATGGCGGAGGTAAGAAAACCGAGGATGCAGTTGCACTCGGACTGCTCTGGCTTCGCAATCATTTGCATCTTGACGAATACAAGGATAAAAACGGCAAAATTATTCAGATAGGCTGGTGGGATCCGACAACATTTCATAAAGACGCTCGTGATATGGGCGCAAGTCCTGACCAGAGCAACATGGGCAACAATTCAACTAGTGCAACGCGTGATTACGTAGTCGGTGTAACTTCGCTGGCTCTTTTGGCATTTCTCGGTGCAGGCAACACCACAACCGACGGCGATTATACAGATGTTGTTTCACGAGTGATAAATTATCTGCTGAAAGTCCAGAAAAATGGCAGGTTTGGTGATTCGAACAATTATAATCATTTCTTTGCAACGGAGGCATTGGCGGAAGCTTTGATTCTCACAAGTGATAAGCGTTTGCGTGAACCATTGTTGATTGCATTGAATGCTGCGGTGAAGAATATCGTTGAATCGCAGAATCTGGCGGGTGGCTGGGATTATCGCAACAGCAAATACTCGCAGCGTAATGATTCCTCGCTGACTTCGCTTGCGTTAATCGCCCTAAAGTCCTCGGAATATGCTGGTATTAACGTCCCTCGAAGTACGTACCTGAAAATTATTCATCATTACAAACGGCTCACCGATGTTGACGGATACTTGTTTTATGGCGATGTAAATGCCAGAGAGGATAAGCGGAAAGGTGCTGGGATGCTTGCAACCAGCATATTCTGTCGACTCATGCTCGGGCAGGACAGAAACAACAGCACAATCCGAAAGCAAGTTGAGCTATTGAAACTTTATCTGCCTGACCAGAGCAAAATCGACACGCTGGATAATTCTTATTACGCCTGGTTCATGGGAACTCTCGGATGCTTTTTTTACGGAGGGGATACTTGGTCGCAATGGAACGCAGCAGCGAAGCCGGCACTTTTGAGTGTGCAGGAGCTTACCGGGCATCGGATCGGGTCGTTTAAGACGGCAGGGATGTGGTGCTGGGCAGGCGGGCGCATTTACTCAACCGCAATAAACGTTCTGAATTTGGAGATTTATTATCGGTATATTCCGGGTTTTTTCCTCGAAGACAGCAAGAAGCTTGCGAAATTCTGGGAAGATGACGAACTTTTGCTTGATGCCCTTGAAGATGGCGACAAAATGCGCCAATTACCGCTGCCACATCGTTAGTTTATAGCCACAGAGACACTGAGAACACAGAGGTGTGCAAACACACTTTCACTTTCTATAGTTGCCTGAGCGAAGTCGAAGGCAACTCACGTATTTGCCATGTGAAAACATGGTGGTTTCGACTCCGCTCAACCACCGGTCTGTAATATTCAATCACTGGTAGGATAGGCATCTTGCCTGTCATTGCTGACTCATATGCCACTCTGGGCATCATTGGTCTGGGCCGCATCGGCTGGCAATTTCATTGTACAACCCTCGCCAAGC
>CAYZQB010000196.1:0-5666 GCA_964480395.1 uncultured Planctomycetia bacterium | reverse complement strand
TAAGGTTTAAGGAAGGTTTACATATTGTCATTGACGGCAGCAAAGGTACAGGTGCAATTCTTAAGAATTAACTCAATAATTTGACCTTATTAGAGAAAATCGATATCTATTCCAATCCAACCAATTGTAAAACCAATCCAAAATGAATTATTGCTTCCAATTTGGACGAATTTTGCAAAAATACCCAGTTTAACCAGATAAAACTGTCTTAACATGAGCGTAATAAATCCGTTCAAGCCGATTTCAAAACCATCATAATCAATATCGTCAAATCCAAAATCAATACCTAATCCTGCCAATGTATAATGCTTGTCATCCCAGTCACTATTGCGAAAACTGAATACTGCAAATTTTAACAGAAAGAAATCACCTTCAACAGAATTATCGTTAAATTCATCATCGTCATCATCATTAATCGTCAGAAATTCACGCCCGATGGAAACTTCGAATCCGCCAATAATGTTAAAACGTCTGTAACCAACAGAAAAATCTATAAAGGCATTGCTAATTGATTTCCCAAAAATCCCCCATGAAGCAGATGTTTCGATATAAAAACTCTGTCGAAAAACCGAAACGTCCTGTACCACCGATTCAGTATTTTCGGTAGTCGATAAGAATTCAGGTAATTCATTGCATTCAAGCGAATTGTCAAACAGAACATCAGAATTTGCATAAGCTGTGGATGAAGCAAATATAAGTACTGAGAAAACAATCAGGGGGAAATACATGCATTTCATTGTTTTTCTCCAAAAAAAAGTTTTATAATCGTTGTGTTGCTGATTTGAAACAATAATTAGAACATTATTAATTTCATCAATGTTCATTATATTGAATTACCAAAATAAAACAAATTCAATTATTTTGTGATGAAAATGCAAGCAGCTGAGTTATGGTTTCTTCTCAAGCTCAAGAGCGATTTTCTTAAGCCGAGGTGTCAGGATTTTGCGATAATCGGGATTTAAATTCAGAGCTTTTTTATAATCATCAAGTGCTTTGGCGAATTCCTTAACCTTTTCGTTGGCAATACCCCGGTTGTAGTATGCATTCGCGTGATTCGGGTTGATTTCAATCGCTTTGGATAAATCAGCAATTGAATCCTTAACATTCTTAATACGTGATTTGATAATCGCACGATTATAGAAGAAATTTGCGTTATTCGGATTCAAATCTATCGCAGCATTGATAAATTCTATCGCAGAGGTAAGTTTTCCGAGTTTTTTAAGACATAAACCTTTGAGATGATATGCATCAGCATCGGAAGTGCTGATTTCTATTGCTTTTTCAAACATTTCTTTCGCCCGTGTAAATTCATTTTTTTTCATGAGTTCTTCGCCCTCGAATTTGAATTTTCGAGCGATTTTTGCGAATGCTTCACTGATATCAGGAGAAATTCCTTTGCCTGCTATAATGAGTTTCTTCGCAAGACGGAATGCACCATCGAAATCACCAAGATTAATCTTTTCCTGAATTTTCAATTCCTGCTCGGATACATTGTTGCTGATATTGTCCGTATCAGCAACGGGTTCAAGTTTTACATCCATTAATTTCTCAGCATCTTCATCTTTAAATTCGAGTTCGTCAATGACCTCATCTTCATTTTTCTTCTTCTCATTTTCATTTTTCTCGTTCATAACACCCTCGACTTTATTAACAGGATTTATTTCAAATTGCGAATTCTCGTTAAAAATATCAACCTCCTCGACGACTTCTTCAACGACTAAATCGATTAAATCAGAATTATCCATAAATGATTCCTCGATTTTTCTTTGTCTATCGAAATCTATGTCGATGAAATCAGCAAGATTGTTTTTCACGAAGAAATCTTCAACCTGGGATGAAAGAATTTTGATTTTCAAACTACCTTTTTTATGATTCACAAGATTATGTGCGCCGATGAGCCAGCGGATGTCATCATTTTCAAGCTTGATTCCCTCCTCGAAAATAAGCTGAACCACAAAATCAAATGGATATGGAAAATGATAGAGTAAATCATAAAAATGCTGAACCTGAAACTCATTGCGCATTGCGTCTCTGACATAGATAATCAAGCTTTTCCCTGTAAATTCGACGTCAACAGGTGCACGACTGAGAGAATAAATCGGTAATCCATACACATCTTGTATTTTGTCAGGATATGCCAAAAAATCCCTAAGCGAAATTTCAGATGCATCAACCTGTGCGGGATACTGTATATGAGTTTTAGGTAGTTTAATTGTTTTTGGAATGAGAAATGGCAGGTCTTCAGGCATTATCTTATCTTTTTCATCCGGCTTGATAATTTTAACGAAATCCTTAGCATGCATCATTTCACCCAGATTGCTGAAGGGTTCATTTTTACGCTTGCTTTCCTTCTGAGCCCGAATACACACAGATACACCGCTTTTAATAATTGAATTCACGTCAACTTTCGAGACTGCGAATGACTCGAAACGCCAGTTTTGCTCGGTTTTCGGGTATTGTCCCGATTTAATTTTCTCAAGGTCAGCAAGCAGATCACTTGCGTTCTGATACCTGAAAGATGGACGTTTGCGCATAAGTTTGTGCAGAATTGCTGAAAGCGAAAGTGGAATTTCACGGTTTTGTACTGTTGCACACAACGGTTGGTCGAGATGATGTCTAAGCACAAGCTCAAGATGAGAATCACCGCAGAACGGTTTAACACCTGTAAACAACGAATAGAACGTAACACCAAGCGAGTAAAGGTCTGAGCGGATGTCAATAGAATGTAAATCCGCCTGCTCAGGTGACATGAAACTCGCGGATGCCATAATTTTACCGTTTTCCGGCAGGTCATCGGGTATATCTTTTTCGTGTCTTGCGAGTCCGAAATCAGTTATCTTAAGAGAACCTTCCGGCGTGATAATCAGGTTTTCGGGCTTGATGTCCCTGTGAACGACTTTTTGTGAGTGTGCGGAAAACAATCCCTTTGTTGCCTGAATAAAATAATCGAGTAACTCTGAAAACGGGACATGCCGATCTTTCACAACCTGCCGAAGCGTTTTACCAGACACAAATTGCATAAGAATGAACGGAATGCTGTTATCAATCCCCGTGTCAAAAACCTGAACAACGTTTTGATGATCGATTTTGGCAGCGATTCGTGCTTCAGAGACAAAATTTTCAATAAAAACACGGTCATTCCAATATCTTGGTGTAAGAATCTTGACAGCAACAATTTTATCAAGTGAACGCTGGCGTGCCTTAAAAACCGCACCCATTCCGCCTTTGCCGATTAATTCCAGCAGCTCACATCCGCCGATAACATCACCGATACTCAACTTCTCTTCGATGTTATTTTCGTTTCCGCTTTGCTTCGGTTTCTGACTGTTGTTAACAGAGTTGTAATCTTTCCTTGAATCGTCACCTTGCATCATTCACCTAATTCAGACATGTTTTCATTTCAATGAATTATAATGCACCAGGGATAAATTCACACAAAAAAATAATTCTCACAAATCAGCAAAAAAAAAGCCCGGATAATGCCGGACTTTTTGAAAATTGAAGTTTTGCTTATTTCATTATGTTTCTAACATTAAAGGCAACATCAGATGCGCCACCAAGGGTTGCACCCCAGAAAGGCAGGAAATTGCGAAGCCAGTCGCCGAAGTCAGTTATACCAGCGGTATCAACGAATATAATGTCCGATTCCTGCAACGGTGGGTTTGTAGTAAATCTTCCTCTACCTTCTTTATCGCCGGTCAGGAGTTTGCGTAGTTCAGCGACATAAACATTAATCGTCTTTGTGTCGGTCGAATTGCGGATAATGTAAACCCAATTTTCCTCAGCGCGTAGATTGTCGAAACCACCTGCAAGTGAGAGTGCTTCGATTAGAGTAATCGATGATGAATATGTGAAAACACCAGGATTTCCAACAGCACCAAGTACAAAAATCTTATTCGTATCGTATGTTGCTTCGGGAATATAAATAATATCACCATGTTTAACTTTGATATTGTTTTTCATTTGCGATTTGACGAAAAGATCGAAAAGACTGATATAGGGTATGATTTCATGCATTCTCTTTGCGTCGTCATATCTTGCAATATAAGCTCTGTTCCAATCCACAGACGGTTTACTCGAATCGGATCCGCTGTTGCCGTAGGAATTACGCTCAATCCCACCAGCTTGCGTAATTATGTCAATAATCCTGTCACCTTCTTTAACTTTGATTCTGCCCGGAGATCTAAAAAATCCTAGAACATTCACAGTATTGATTTTTGGTGAGAATTCAATGTTATCGATTTTAACCGACGGCACATTGAAATTCTTTTTCAATTCACCTTCAATAATTGTTGTAATTTCAGTTAGTGTCATATTGCTAACTTTAATCATGTTCTTGAGATATCCGAATTTGATTTTACCGCTTGGTAGAACAATGCAATCGGTCGTCCATTCAGGTTGATTTAGAACAGCTAACCGAAACTTATCCCCAATCTGCAATTTGTAATTATCGATTACTTCAAGCTGCACAATGTTCTCAAGCTTTGCTAAACCTGCCCTTATTTGTGAATCAGACAACTTTTTCAGTTCGCCGGATGTGATTGTCTCATCAGTTTCCGGAGCAGGAATCTTCAGTGAAAGACCTTCAGTAGGGTTTTTACAGCCGATGAATGTACAGGAAAATGAGAAAACGATAGCGAGAACAATAAACTTTCTCATTATAGTCCTTTCAAAAAGTATTTGAATTGTATTGTTTACGTATTGAAACACTAAATTTTTAACACATTTAATTATAAGGTTCAACCAATATTCTTCTGATTCTAATTTTAGAATCTTTCCCAATAAACATTGAAAGACGACTACCATCTTTTTCAACAGAAGATATTTCGTCAAACAACGGGGTTTGAACTGTATTTCCTTTAATATCGGTTGTTAATAAGAAGTAATTTAACAGAATTACACTTCCTTTGTCTTTATTCATCGATGTTCTAGCATCGACCTGAAGTGTGAATTCAGCAAGTGGGAAACTGGTTTTGATCTTTTTTATTCGTAAAATATTTTTTATATCAGTATTTTCGGGATTTCCCGGAACAGACTTAATGAAATAATCGCCGTTTTCATCGGTGAATATAATTACTTTTTTAGATGCTGTTTTTGAGGTTATGTGTAAATTCAATCCAAAATTGCAGTTGGAGTCTGTGAAATTACCTTTGACTTCAATCATGCCGGTTGTGAAATAACCGCCGAAAGGCACGAAAAGTTCATTGTCTGTTGCAGTGAATTCAGCGAAATTATCAACGTAATAATCCACATAACGGTCGAAATCAATCGGCTTGAGAAACATTTGCCAATCCCATTTTGTCTGAGTGTTGAAATATAATGGTGCAATAATCCTGTGATAAAAATCAACAGCCTTGTCCTTTTGCTTATAATCTTTGTTGCGCTCAAGCATGTCGCATAGCTCAATAAGATGGGTTCTCGCGGATTTGATTTGTTCATGATAATCAACATTTTTACTTGGATTAGCGAATGTTTCCTTAAATTCATCCAGCACTGTTTTTATCGGTTTTTTAACGTTGTTTCCGTTCCCATCTGGATTAATTACATAAATCGTTTCGGGTTCAAGGTTGAAAACAGCGTGTAAGCCGTCCTTAACCAGTGGTTCGTTCTTCATAAATATAATTATTATCGCTAAACCGATTATTAAAATCCATCCTACAAGATTA
>CAYZQB010000195.1:0-5799 GCA_964480395.1 uncultured Planctomycetia bacterium | reverse complement strand
TAAGATTGAAGAATTTTTTCCACGAACCACACAAAAAACACAAAAAATGTCATTCTAAATGAAACACAGTGAAATGAAAATCCAGGATAGTCCATCGCAAGACAGAGAATTGCTGCAATTCATTATTTCCAATGAAGACAATTAAGGTTCAGAGTTTATCATACAAAGAACATTTCATCGAAATCCTAATGTTACATTTCTCTAGCCTGGATTCTCACGCTTCACTCCCTTCGGTCACTCGCTCAGAATGACAAAACTTTTGCTACTAAGAACACTAAGATTCACTAAGTTTTAAGATTGAAGAATTTTTTCCACGAACCACACAAAAAACACAAAAAATGTCATTCAGATGGAGCGAACGCAACCAAAGAATGACAAGGTTTGTATATTTTCTCTACAATACGGATAGATTCTGCGTGTGTTACACAAGGGACGCAAGAAAAAGCAGGCTTGCCTGCCTAGAAGATACGCTGTTGGGTGAAGGAAAGCCCGAACAAATAAGCAAACAAAACAGTAAATAGCATCGTCAAAATAAACGTTACAACGATTGAACTAACTACGCCTTTTGTTGTAACCTGCGGTACTTCGGTGTATGATTTCTCCGCTGATAGCCCGTAATACGCTGGAATTATCGCAATGCTGATACTGATAAAAAACATTTTAAGCAAAGACTGAGTAAAATTCGGTATGGTCAACGCACGTAGAGTATCATTTAGCGCAAGGTTGACATCGAGAATAGATATCAATGCATATTCTGTAACAAGCGCGAAAAAATGATAATAAACCGTCAGACACAGCATCGAAATTATCATGCCGACAACGCGCGGAAAAATCACGAAATAATATAAGTTTACACCCAGCGACTCAAGAAGTTTCACCTCCTTGTTAATCTTCATGTTGGCAAGCTCAGAGGCAATTGCTGTGCCGGAACGCGCGATAATAATCAGCGAAATAAAAAGTGGTGTAAGCGTTGTAATTGTAAATTCAGTGAATAAAGTCTGCACATAAGGTGTGAAATTTTTCGTTGCTTCACTAGCATTAAGAAAATAAACCAGCGTTCCAATCAAAATCCCAGTGAAAATCGCAATCAATGTTATCAAAGACAGTGCCTGCAGTCCGGTGAATAAAACCTGCTTGCGAATTGTCGAAAGTGTGAGAATTTTAGCTTTTCCTTTTTCAACAAATGCGGATTTTATAGTAAGATACAAAAGCGTCCACCAGTTTAGCGTGAGCGTAAACCAGTGAATAACACTTCTACCGAGTAAGCCGACCAATCTCATATTGCTACCGTTAAGGTTATCTGGTAAAAAAATACATGCGCAACAAAGGATTAGCGTAAATGAGTGCAGCCGAAAATTCAAACAATAATTCAGAATCAGGTTTGTTAATGACAACCCGTGAACTGAAAAACCTTGATACAATCGGGAGTAAAATCGCGAATTTTGCACTTTCGCAAAAATTGTTACTGAATCTGCTAATTGTCTTCATAATCATTGTCGGCATATTTGTTTACTCGAATATTATCCGGAGGGAATTACTGCCTGAGATAAAATTAGGATTAATTGTTGTTAATACAATTCACCCAGGGGTTAGTGCCGCTGATATTGAAAAAGACATAACAATTCCTATTGAAAACAAACTCAAGACTGTCGATGGAGTCGATTATGTCGAATCTGTGAGTTCCGAAGCGAACTCAATAGTTCTTGTGCATCTTGATGTTGCTGCTGATGAAAAGCAGGTGCTGCTTGATATAAAAACGGAAACCGATAAGGTTGATTTGCCCGAAGATGTTGAAAAACCAAATATCACTGATATTGAACTTTCTGTGCCTGTCGTTGAATTCTCGGTTTGTGTCTGCGAGGGATTTTTTGAGGAATTGACAGAAGACCAGCGTGAATTGAAGCTGAAAAGGTATGCTGAGGATTTACGCGATGAGCTTCTGAATTTTTATCAGGTTGAAGAAGTATCAATTATAGGCGTTCGTGACCGTGTGTTTTATATTGATGTAAACCCGCTGAAACTGGCGCAGTACGGGCTTGAGATGTCGATGCTTGCGGGAATTGTGTCCTCTGCAAACACGCGGCTTTCATCAGGTAAAATCGTGGTTCAAAACGAAGAAGTGCTGATACGCGCAGGTGAGAAATTCACCGATTCTGACAAACCACTTGAACAAATTCGCAGAATTATCATTAAAACTTCCGCTGAGGATTCAGGAATCAGCCTAGATAAAACTGCTGATGTCTATGAAACACTAGAAGAATTGGTTACGAAATCAAAGATTTACAAATTAAATCCCGACATCCTCAACATTCCGCCACAGACGAAATATGCTCTGACTGTGCAAGTTTTTAAGAAGGATAATGCTGATGCAGTTCGGCTTGCAGAAAAAATGCAGGAATTCGCTGTACAATACAACGAATATCTACCAGCAGGCATAAATGTTTCGATTTATCGAGATACTGCCGATGAAATCCGAACTAGAAACAAGGTTGTAGAGGAAAACGCAGTTCTCGGTTTTATTGTTGTTCTGATTATTCTCATGTTGTTCATGAATTATCGTTTCGCTTTCATGACTGCTCTTGGCATCCCGATTTCGATGTGTGGGACGATTATTTTCATGTATTTCATTGGAATGTCAGCCAATGTGTTGTCTGTTTTTGGATTGATAATCGCTCTTGGGCTTGTTGTTGATGATGCAATAATTATCAGTGAGAATGCTTACCGATATGTAGAGAAAGGTTACTCTGCAAAGCAAGCTGCGATTTTGGGGCTTAGCGAAGTGGCATCACCAATTATCGCCTCTGTGCTGACAACAATTGCTGCATTTGCTCCGATACTCTTTCTTGGCGGTGTTTTTGGGCAGTTTATGCGCCCGATACCAGCAGTTGTGATAATTGCGCTTTCTGTTTCACTCGTTGAAGCTTTCCTGATTCTGCCTGTACACATAGTTGATTGGTCACCACGCTTTGACACTGAGGGAAATCCTCAAAAATCCATCTCAACAAGAGGCATGTTTTTCGATTATCTGTTCGGATGGGCGGAATTTTTTCGATTTCGAGTGAACTGGTTTTTCATTGTGTTAAGAGCGGATTATCTGAGCAAAATGAGCTTGATTCTACGCTGGCGTTATATATTTCTGCTTTTCATGATTGGTCTGGCAGCATTCATCGGTAATATTTTCGTGAAAATGCCTAAAGGTTTCATGAATTGGGCTCAGATCAACGAATTCGGCGTTTCAATTGAACTTCCAAAGGGTTCAAGTATTGAGCAAACAGAACGGATGCTTGGGATTGTTGAACATGAGATTTTTTCAGCAGTTCCTAAAATTGGGATTGATTCAATTTCAACTACCGTAGGACGCAAGCAGCGAGCGGATATGTCGATTGTAGTCGGTAAAAATGTTGGCTCAATAAGAGTTACATTAATGTCCCCCGATGAATATGAGAAGATTACAGGCAAACCTGCACCTGAAGATTTCAAAAACCGCAGCAATGTTGAAAAATACTTGAATATTCTGCGTCGGAAACTCTCAAGCTTGGATGTAAAAAACATTGAAACGTTAATCTTCGAAGGCGGTCCACCGGTTGGCAAGGATGTAGAATTGCGCATCAGCGGGGATGATATCAACGTTTTGCAGGAAATCAGTGAATCAATTCGCAGAAGACTGGACAATATTCCGGGTATTTATGACATTGTTGATGATATTGAGGTCGGCAATGAGGAATTGAAAATTGAAATTAACGAGGAGAAAGCAAAAATACTCGGGCTGGACAAACTTTCGGTAGCATCAACAATTCGTGCTGCCTTCAACGGTCTGACCGTTACAACGCTTACAATTGGTGAGGATGATGTTGATGTAATAGTACGCTACAAGGAGAAATACAGGCACAATGTGTCAGATTTACTGGCTCTGACTGTAAAATCGCAAGATGGCGTAGATGTTCCGTTAAAAACTCTTGTCAAAGTCATTCGAAAAACTGGCATGGCATACATTAGGCATTATGAGCGCAAGCGTACGGTTACAATTTACGGGCAGGTCAGCGGAATGCCAGCGAATGTCGGTAGTTCACTCGCAAAAGATGCTGTGGAAGAGATATTGAGTAATTATCTGGGATATTCGCTTGTAGTTACCGGTTCAACGGTTGAGCAGCAGGATACATTCAAAAACCTTGGCAGTGCAATGATGATAACGTTTTTCCTTATTTTCATTATATTGGCAGCGGTTCTGAAATCAGTTATACAGCCGATTTTGATAATGGCGATAATCCCATTCGGCTTGCTTGGCGCGGTTTTGGGGCTTTTTATAACCGGCTCTATGTTTACCCTTAATGCTGGCATCGGTGCGGTTGCGCTTTTGGGTATTGTTGTCAACGACTCGACGGTTTTGTTGTCGTTCATCAACGATAACAGACGCAAGGGCAATTCCAAGTGGAAATCGATTCTGACAGCATGCAAAAATAGGATGCGTCCGATTCTGCTGACGACTTTCACGACAATCGGCGGATTGTTTGGCATTGCAGTGGGGTTCGGCACAAAAACTTTTCTTGCGGATTTGGCGATTGCTATCATCGGCGGACTGCTTTTCGCGACGATTCTGACGCTTGCGTTTATTCCTGTACTTTATGCAATTTACGAAGATATTGCGGGTTTGTTCAGGAGTAAGAAGCGGATTGGTAGAGAAAAAGTTGATGCTAAGGAATATAAGAGGATGCTTGAAACGCTGAAATTTAGTATGTCTCAGGACGAAGCAGAGCTGAAGCGAGCGGATGCAATAAATAAAATAACCGAGCATCTGGAGAAAGATTCGGGCAGGCATCGTCAAACCCCTGACGATTTCGAGGTCTGATTCTTTTTGCCACAGAGACACAGAGACCACAGAGGTGTGCAAGCACACTTTTCTTTTGCTGTTGCCTGAGGTTCTCGAAGGCAACTTTGCGATTCAATCCGTGAAAATGGTGGTTTCGAGAACCTCAACCACCTCAGATACATTGTGGTTTCGACTCCGCTCAACCACCGGTGGAACCAGCATTATTACGACAACCACCGGTGGGACAGGTATTCCTGCCTGTCAATGATGATATTTTCGCTAGACACAGGCAGGGATGCCTGTGCCACCATTTATTTTTTTAGTATCCACGCTTATCATTGCGAGGGAGTGAAATGACCGTCGCAATCTCACAGGTTTCTGATGATTAGCAAACCTATTCCCTGTCATTCCCAACTTGATTGGGAATCCATCAAATCAAAAAAACTTTTGCCACGAAATACACGAAGATTCACAAAAAGGGTCGCTTCCGCTAACAAAAAACGCAAACTGAAATAAAAATGTTGTTATGGTTTAGCAACATTGCATCATCCCTGAGATTCTTACGCTTCGCTCAGAATGACAAGACTTTAGCCACTGAGACACAGAGGACACAGAGAAGATTTGCGGGTAAACAACAACAGTCTTGAATATGCAACTCGCCAAAGTCCCTGGGATTCTTACACTTCGCTCAGAATGACGATCTACTCTTAACCTAAGGCATCAATTTAGCGATATGTAGCGTTTTGCAGGCGTTATTCAGATATATTTCCTATATTTTGCTATTCATCAGCTATGCAATCGATTTAGCGACAAATTATGGACGAACAGCACTCATACAACTGCTTGTGTAGTGCTTCTCAGCTGATACACACGGTAGAACAGGTATCTTGTCTGTCATTGCTGACATCCATTGCTGGATTCCCGTTTTCACGGGAATGACAAGACTTTAGCCACAGTGCCACTATCGTTGCCTGAGGTTCTCGAAGGCAACT
>CAYZQB010000194.1:0-5845 GCA_964480395.1 uncultured Planctomycetia bacterium | reverse complement strand
GATGAAGTTGAGGAAAACAGGGATGCAGCACTGGAAGCGATAATTCGGCTAAACAACAAGGAATACACAAAATATATGGTGGAATACTTCCAGAACAAGCAAAATAATTATGAAATTAGAAGCAAAGCGATTGAAGCCATTGCGCGGCTTGATGATGATTCTCATATTGATGAAATGATTCCCGAGCTTGAGGACGAAAACTGGGAAATCAGGCGACAAACGATAGTTTCACTTTCGATACTTCGCGCAAAAAAATCGCTAGAGAAAATGATTAGCATGTACAAGTCCGACAAAATCGAAGATGTTCGGCTGCAAGCATTCGTTTCAATGGGAACTTTCAAGGACGACAGGATTAAAAAAATCCAGCTTGATAATATTAAAAACACAAATATTGATTATGCAGTATATGCAATCATGGGTTTACGAGTTCAGGGTGATCCAGACGTTATTCCTTTAATGTTTGAACGAATAAATGATGAAAATCCTGAAATCAGGTTTAATATTTATGCAACCTATTATGGAATTTGCATTGACCTGAAAATTAAAAAGTATATCGATGTTATCAAGGAAAGAGAGAAAAAAGAGAAAGATGAAGAATTGAAGAATATACTGAAACAGATTGTTGAATTTCTTGAAAGGGAATTGCAGACCAAACCTCAAACTCAGGAATCTTCAGACGATAAACCAAATGAGTCGAAAGAATCCGATACTGATTCAACGGATAAATAGACATCCTACATAAATTTGTTGAAGGAATAATTGCAATGTCATTCCCAGCCCTGTCCTCAGCTTGACTGGGGATTGATTGGGCGGACGAAGTCCTTTAATTATCCAGAAGATTCTTAGCCACGAAGGACACGAAGAAGGTTCGCTTTCGCTGACATCATTGAATTCACGAAATCCGACATCATCGCAGCCATGAACCATTCGATGGAACACCTGAGATTCTTAGGCTTCGTTCAGAATGACATCGGTGATAATTTCACTGAAAACCGTCAATAATGGATATTAACTTAACTTTGCGATTCCGCTTTTGATTCGCTTCAAACCTTCGACGATATTTTCCATCGAAGCAGCATAACTTAATCGAATAAATCCATCGCCGAAGCTGCCGAAACATTTGCCATCAAGCACTGCAACCCCTTCGCTTTCAAGCAGAAAATCTGCGATTTCTTTAGAATTTTTACTAAACTTTGATACGTCGATAAACAGATAAAATGCACCATCGGGTTTCTCTGCATATAATCCTTCAATCGCATTTATGCCTTGTACCATAACGTCTCGGCGTGTTTCCAACTCTTTGACCATATATTTCACAAAGTCTTGTTCGCCTTCCAGAGCTTCTATTCCTGCAATTTGCGTAAACGAACTTGTGCATGACTCGCAATTTGTAATCATTTTGGCGATGGTTTTCGCAAGTTCTTGCGGCATTACACCATAACCCAATCGCCAGCCGGTCATCGCATAAGTCTTTGAAAAACCATTAAGAAGAATTGTTCTGTCGAGCATGTTAGGCATATTGACAATCGACTTGAATTCACCATTATAAATTATATATTCGTAAACTTCGTCGCTTAAAACCCAAAAATCATACTCTTGAGCACATTCAGCAACAACTTCAAGCTCTTTTTCAGTTAGCAAACCACCTGTTGGATTATGTGGTGAATTTAAAATCACAAGCTTCGTTTTCTCGCTAACCGCATTCCTGAAATCATCAATATCGAACTTAAAATTCCGGTCTTTGCGAATTTTAATGGGAACAGCTTTAGCACCGGAGTAATTTATAACAGACTCATATATTGGAAATCCAGGATTCGGATATACAACTTCATCGCCAGCTTCTGCAAGAGCAAAGATTGAATAAAAAATAATCGGCTTGGCACCGGGAGTTACGACGACATTTTCTACCTTTGCATTGATATTTCTGGTTCGGCTAATATACTTTGCAATTGTTTCTCGTAGCTCATTGCAGCCAGCACTTGGCGTATAATGAGTATATCCGTCATCAAGCGCTTTTTTCGCAGCCGCGACAATATTTCCCGGAGTGTCAAAATTCGGCTCACCAATTTCCAGATGAACTATACTTTTCCCTTGTTTTTCAAGGTCTTTAGCGCGTGCAAGAACGTCAAACGCACTTTCCGTACCCAATCTACTCAGTCTTGATGCGAATGTTTTGGGCATTTCTTTCCCCCGTATGCAAATTTGGTTGAAAAGCTTATCTTTTCATACTAAATTGAGTGTGTAATATCATCAGCAAAATAAAATTTGTTACATTGTTTTTGGAATTTTGCATAATCTGCAATTGTGCATATTTTTTAGGAGCTAACATGGACATAAAGAAAATTGGAATTATCGGCACAGGCACAATGGGTAATGGAATTGCCCAGGTGTTTGCACAAAAAGGTTTTGATGTTGTGATGGTCGATATCAAGCAGGAATTTCTTGACAACGCATCACAAAATATTGAAAACTCGCTCTTGAGACTTGTCAAGAAGGAACGATTGTCAGCAGATGAAGTGCCTGTGATAATGAATCGACTCAGCAACTCGATAAATCTTGAAGATACGAAGGATTGCGATTTCGTGGTCGAGGCGGTTACAGAGAATTTAGCGATTAAACTTGATGTCCACAAGAAACTTGGTGAGGTTTTGCGTCCTGAAGTCATTATCGGCAGCAACACTTCATCGATTTCCATCACCGTTCTCGGAAAAGCCAGCGGTAGAGCGGATAAATTCATCGGCATGCATTTCATGAATCCGGTTCCGATTATGAAACTGGTTGAAGTGATTCGAGGATTTGACACTTCTGAAGAAACTTATTCGATTACAAAGGAACTCACGGAAAAACTCGGGAAAAATCCGGTTGAAGCAAATGATTCCCCTGGTTTTGTTGCAAACCGACTGCTTCTGCCAATGCTGAACGAGGCGATTTACGCTTTATACGAAGGAGTTGCTGGCGTCGAGCAAATCGACAATGTCATGAAACTTGGCATGGGTCATCCGATGGGACCGTTGCAGCTTGCAGATTTCATCGGGCTTGATGTCTGCTTGGCGATTATGAACGTGCTTTATGGTGGTTTTAAGGATAGCAAATATCGTCCGTGTCCACTGCTGCAGAAAATGGTTGATGCCGGTCATCTCGGTGACAAAACGGGCAAAGGCTTTTATATGTGGGAGAGACATAAAATCAGCGGAATCAATTATAATTGATGGCAGGCAACCTGCTTTTACTTGCGATCCATTACTTGATAATCACAGAATCTGTCGTTTTCGCAGAGAACATCTTAACCTGTTGTCATTCTGAGCGAAGCGAAGAATCCAGTATCTTTGTCATTGCGAGCTAGTGCAGTGTAACAAAAGTTTAAATGAATGGTGGAACAGGCATCCCTGCCTGTTAATATTGACGCTGAATGTCGGGCAAGATGCTAAACATTGGTTGCAGCACTCAAAGACACAGGCTGGAAGCCTGTGCCACTACATCATTTTTTTGTGTTCTTTGCTTGATTCGGTGTGCATTTCCAAGGGGACGAAAAGTTAAAGCATGTTTACATACTCCGTCAATGTGATATAATAAAATGTAGTTTATGAAATGTAATACAGGTTTATCAATTACAAGTTGTAATACGGAGTGCATGATGGGTAAAAAAGCAAATGAACCTGAAGAACACTCATCTGAGAAGCAATCAAAAATAAAAGATAAAGCCAAATCTAAGAGAAATCAGAGGATTATACTTAAAAACTTCATTCCTGAGAAGCTTTTCACTACAGGTGACATCATGCAGATCACAGGTCTGGGCAGGCAAACTTTGCATACATATCGTCAACTTGGACTAATTATTCCCGCAAAGCGCAACGAAAAAGGACGCTGGTTTTACGAGATTACTGTTTTCGAACGAATTAAGCGCGTACTTCGCTGGCAGAGGCATCGCGCACTTACGGAAGTTGCTAAAATACTTACACAATATGATAAAAAAAAACAATGTAAACAACTTGGTATTCTGACGGAAGAAGATGAAAATCCCAAAATCGAAGACCCATTACATCCACCGAAATTTTACACAATCGGCGAAATAATCCAGATTACAGGTATAACACGTCAAGTAGTTCACAATTACATTGTTCAGGGCTTGATAAAAGAGATTGGCAGAACGAAAAGCGGTCATCGCCTGTTTGATGATGTCGTATTTGAACGTATTAAGTTAATAACTCGATATAAAGAGCATAGAACGCTTGATGAAGTAAAAAAGATGCTTGATATTACTTTCAAGGAATAAATATCATAATCTGCTTTTTAAAGCGATTAAGCGATGCAATCCTATGCAAAACTGACATTTGCCAATAAAATTGATGTTTAAAATTATGTGTTTTTTTATTTCGATTATTGTATGATTTTATAATATTTTATAACAAAATGACTATCAACAGAGGGTTAATGTGCTAGCGATTGTATCTGACATTCACGCAAACATTGAAGCACTTGACGCTGTACTTGGTGATATCGCGACTCGAGATGTCAAAGATATTCTCTGTCTTGGTGATATTATCGGTTATGGACCGAATCCGCGTGAATGCCTTAAGCTGGCAATGAAATTTTTCAAATTTTCGCTTATCGGCAATCATGAAGAAGCGATAATGCTGATTGCCGAGGATTTTAACGAGCGAGCCAGGCAGGCGGTTGAATGGACAAGGTCTCAGCTCAATAATCGGTCGCTACCCAAGGAAGAGCGTCATTTGTTATGGAATTATCTTGATAAACTGTCAAAACTTGAGAAGGTCGAGAAAGGCAGGTTCTTGTTTGTGCATGGTTCTCCGCGGATTCCAACCAAGGAATACATTATGCCGCGGGATATTCACGATGCTGCGAAGATGAAAGCGATATTTGAGCAGGTGAACCAGATATTATTTTGTGGGCATTCGCATGTGCCGGGTATTTTTACTGAGGATTTGCGTTATATTCATCCGTCGAAGCTTAAAAACAGTGAGTTTGTTTTCCCGAACAATAAGAAGATTATTGTGAATGTCGGTTCGGTTGGTCAACCGCGAGACATTGATAATCGGTCATGCTACGTTACTTTTGACGAAGAAAAGGTTGTGTTTCATAGGGTTGCTTACGATTATCGTGTTACAATGGATAAAATTTCGAACTCAGGCGGATTACCTCAATACCTTGCTGACCGCTTAAAAGACGGCAAATAAACTTCTTTTTATTCTCGATATGTTTTCTATTTTGTACATTGAATGATGCGTGATTACAATTTTAAGGAGTTGAATATGCAGGAATTGATAATAACTGAATCTGCTGTGAGTGTATTGATCGATAATGACACAGAAGCCGACGATTTATATGAGCAGATGCTGACGATTGCGGACAATGAGGGATTTAAGGGTGATAGACGAATTTTTCAGGAATTTATGGATTTGCGTGCAAAAGCGGGGGAAAAACTGGTATTTGCTTATGGTTTCAGCTGGTTGACTTTCGATAGAGTCGAAGCCGGCTGGATTGTCAAAGAGGACTCGGAAGACAACATTGAAACAGGTTATTCGATAATTATCGGTGTGAATCCGCGCGATGAGCTGACGATGGATTGTGCATTGCTCCTCACTGAAACCTTTGAAGGCGTAAAATTCAGATACTTAAACGTTTGCGGACCTTCGTTTACAACGGACAGAGAAATATTTGGCAAACATTTTCGCGAACAGATGGAAGTTTTCTCAAGCTTTCTCGGAGCGTGTAGAGAGAATGTCATTAAAACATATGCAAAAGCCAAAAAACTGAAGGTTGGCGAGAATCTTAACGAATTGTTGATGTCGTCGCATCTGGCACAATCCGTCCGCGATGACGAGCG
>CAYZQB010000193.1:0-5853 GCA_964480395.1 uncultured Planctomycetia bacterium | reverse complement strand
CGAGGAATTAGCGAAACTGCTGGGAAAGTCCATAGAGACTGTTGACTGGTTAATCAGAATTAAGCAAGCAATGCATAGACCGATGGAACCGGAGGATTCCGAGGGCAGCTCGATAATGGAATTGGTTCAGTCGTCAGGGGACACTCCGCTTGAGGCATTGTTTAGAAAACAGACGAAGAACGAAATAGAGATGTTATTATCACTTTTAGATGAGCGTGAGCAATGGATATTAAAGATGCGCTACGGCTTGGGTGATGAAAAGGCAAGGACGCTTCAGGAAATTGGTGAGAAAATGAAGCTTACCCGTGAAAGGGTGCGGCAGATTGAGAATGAGGCGATTCGCAAGCTTAAAAAAATAATTTCGTACACTACCAGTACAAACGTCGTGCTGCACCGCGCGGAAATTCGCAGATATTTACTCGAAGATAAGCAAGCAAAACGCAAAAAAGACAAAGACCTTGATAAGTAATGATTTTCTTAAAGAAGATGCGATATTCCGAAGGAGCAGTCTAAATTATTGTGAATCAGCATCGTCCTGAACATATATGCTGTCTTCGTCGTCAGTTTCCTTTAATCTTACGAACACTTTTTGTGTACCCTCAGTTTTGATTTTGAAACCTGTGTAATTCGCTAAAATCGGCACTTCCCTGAGTCCGCGATCAACAAGTACTGCAATTTCAAGAAGTTTGGGTCTGCCAAAATCGAATATCTGGTTAATTGCACTTCTTGCAGTTCTGCCTGTAAAGATAACATCATCAACGAGTATCACGTGTTTCTCATCAAGTGAAAAGTTAATCGATGAACCTTTAACAATCGCTTTGTGCATCTTTCGTGCGAAATCGTCGCGATACAATGTGATATCCATTATGCCGAACTCAATCGAAACGCCTTTCTGTTCAAGCATTCGGCTTATTCTTCTTGCCAGAATCTCACCACGCGTAACAATACCAATTAATGCGATTTTTTTCGAATCAGCGCATTTATTAAGAATTTGTTCAGTAATTTGCATAACAGCATCATTGAGTTTTTGTTCATCAGCAATGATAGTTTTTGAATTGTTCATGGCGACTCCGTTTCAAAAATACAATCTTATAATTTTGTGCAAAAAATGTAAAGCTCGTTAAAAATATGATAAGCGACATGATGTCAAACCAAAAAAGACGGAATCAAAACTGACTCCGCCTTTTTGAATCATTAATTAATTTTACCAGCCGTAATGAAATCCGAAGTGCATAACCATAATTTGTGGCAATGCGATTGCATCTGCATCTTCGCCGCTCAACATATTCATTGTCAGACCTAAATAAATGTGCCATCTTCTGTCAGGCAGTGTATCCAGGAAATTGGGAGTGAAATGAAGCATTGCACCGAACGAAATTGTCATTTCACCGACAAAACTAGCATAGGTTAAATCGTCTAAACCATCATCTTCACCAGCTAAGAAAACCGGTACTGCAAATTCAGCAAAAACATCAAATGAGAACCAGTCTTTAATTTGCTCGATAGGCAGCGGATAGTTTAGGACAATACCGCCTGTTGCCCAAATCGGCATGTCATCGACAGTTCTTATTCCTGCTGCGTCATATTCTCCCGTGAACATCTGGAGATAACCGCCGGCAAAGACTGAAAGTCCAAGACCTGTGTAGTTTATATTGCCAATTTTATCAAGCTTCTGGTTGGACATGAGCTCGATAATAATATTGAAACCGATGTTCATGACAGTTTGTGTATAGACTTCTCCACCTGAATCATCTGAAAACGTAATATAATTAAGAAATATTTCGTTGCCAACCCAATCAAGGTCGGAACCAAAGCCCATAACTATTTTTGTTAACATCACAGATGTAGTATCAGCAGCGCGAATCGGATCGGTCGTTCCAATACCTATATCTGCTCCGATATAACCCCATTGAAATCCTTCTGTGTGGACCTGTGAAACAGATATTGGTGCAGTGTCTTGCGCATTTGCAGTTGACATAAAGGCAACCAATAGCATTGCTGCGATAGCAAAAATGCCAGCCTTTTTCATATTAGTACTCCTTTATTCAGGGGTTTTTCGATTATTACTTGGGGATGCTAATAGTTTTTACTTTTCTCAGTTTATAAATCAATATGAAATTTCTTTTTTAAAAATGTTATTATTATGCATGTTTGTTCTCGTATTATAATACTGAGGAGTTTTAAATGATTTTGTGACGAGTCGCGGATGTATAAAACAAGATCTTTCCTGTAATTTGAGTTTAATTCGAACGGAGATAAAAATGAGAAAATTGGCAGCACTGTTTTTTACATTGTTAATCATCTTGGTTATAAATCCTGGATCAGTTGCACAGGATACAGATGCTCAGAAGGTTGATAAACGGATTGCACTTTTATTCGCGCAGATTGAAAACAATGCTGACATAGACAATTGCTGGGATTATGCGATTTCTTTGCGCGCAATATGCGCAGGAAATGCTGAGATTGGACGTGTTCAACTTGCCAAGTTTATCAAGAGTAAGAATGAAAAAGTCCGGCTTTTCGCAGCGTTTGTGAAATTTACGGTTTTTGCAGATGAAGAATCCGCTATCGAAAATGCGATTGCCACACTCGAAGAATCCGAGAACGACGAAATGCTGAAATTCGCTTGCGATTTGCTCATAAACATTGACGATGATGATGAAGATTTAATCGATGAAATCGCGGAGATTTACGAAGACAGAGCAGAGAAATTGAGTGATTTTGCCAAAGTTTCCATGCTGAAAATGCTTGCATATTTGAATAATGATGACGTTTTCTTTAATGAAATAAAGAAATTTACATCAAGCAAGAAGCCACGCGTTTGGAAAGAGGCGGTTCTTGCTGTTGCAGAATTGGACGAACCAAAAACAGTTATCTCAAAATTGCGCGAACTCGCTAAGGACACGGGAAAATACGCTCGGATAGCACGTGCAATTATCGAGAATCATGAAATAACGCTCGATATTCAGAAATCAAAGGTCGGCAAGCCGGAAGAAACAAGTTTGAATGGACTTGCCAAAGCTGTTCCGGGACAGAAAAACTATTCTAGTGAAAGTTTTGTTGATTCACTTGTTCTTACCTTGTACCGCTATTTAACTGTAACAGAGAAAGAAACAGGTACAAAGGAGCGAGGGAATTATGAACTATTAAAACCGGAGAAAATTCTATCGCCAAAATATCTCGTTGACAGAGCATGTGAAGGGATGTTGGTTTCACTTGATGAATTCTGCCAATATATGACCGGCAAGGACATGAAAGAAATGTATGAGGATATGTCGGGTTCTTACGGCGGACTTGGTGCAAGGGTGCAGAAAGAAGGCGACTGGGTAGTGATTTCGCAGCCTTTTTATTCATACATTATCAAAGATTCGAAATCAGGGGAGTTTAAGACTGTCAAAGGACCGGCATATGCTGCGGGTATTCGTTCAGGCGACAAAATTATCGGTTATTTTGCAGACAAAAAATACGTGAGCTTCATGGGCTGGTCGCTTGAAGATGTTATCAAAGTTCTCAAAGGTGAACCGGGAACACCGGTTAAAGTCCGAGTCCTGAAACGCGGGGAAAAGAAACCTTTGGATTTAATCATCACTCGTGACAAAGTTCTTGTTAGCACTGCACTCTATGAGATGCTGCCCGGTAAAATCGGATATATTCAGCTGACGCAATTCGGTTATGAAACCGATAAGGACATAGAAAAAGCACTGCAGGCACTCGAAGAAGAAGATATCAAGGGATTGATTATCGATTTGCGCAACAATCCAGGTGGTTCGCTGACTACGGTAAGAAATACAACAGATAAATTCTTAAGCGGCGACAAGCTCATGGCATATGCTCAGGGCAGAGCAAAACCGTGGAAAAATCGGGTCGAATATCGAACAGAAAACAGAGAACGCCCGAGGAAACTACCGCTTGTTGTGATGATTAATGAAAATTCAGCATCAGGTTCGGAATTTTTATCAGGTTCTCTGCAGGATAATAATCGCGCAAAAATTATCGGCGTAACTTCGTATGGCAAGGGTGTCGGACAATCTTTTCCATGGCTCACCAGCTCGATATCAGCGACTGATGACCCGGAAGATCCACCTTACAGAGGTGCTACTCGATGGATTCGTATAACAACTTTTGCATATTATCTTCCGAAAGGCAGAAGCATTCATAAAATCGGTGTTAAACCTGACATTCCAATTGACGATAAGATTCATTTCAAAGGTTTGCATTATCGTTGTGAATATTCGGAGTGGGACGGCTGGCAGCTTGCTGAAA
This sequence comes from uncultured Planctomycetia bacterium, assembly GCA_964480395.1. Taxonomy (GTDB): domain Bacteria; phylum Planctomycetota; class UBA8742; order SKZP01; family CAYZQB01; genus CAYZQB01. Next base: position 1,590 of record CAYZQB010000193.1, on the reverse strand, counting down.
TTGATCGTCTGTTGAAGAAAGAGAAAGCTGAAGATTGGGACGTGATTGATCAATATATTTTGAAACATTATGATGCTAACATGGAATTGTTTGCCAAGCTGAGTCGCTATGACGGCGGAGATTACACAAAATATCCGGGTTTTGAGGACTGGTTTCAGAGTTTGAATACGAAACTCAGTCGTGAAGATGCCAGAAAACTGCTGCGGCGCGGGAAATATATGTATCGCAACGGTGGGCTACAACTTATGGTAGCGGATACGCGTGGAAAGGAGTTTATTCAGACATTCGAGGAGGATATCACGCTTCAACGCAGTATTTCTGAAGTTGCCAAGGAAATCGGTCTGAAACTTTCCGAAATACAAGAATACAAAAATTTCGCAAAATAAAGGGGCTGATATGAGATTTTTCAGTCGTTCAGCTGGATTTACATTAATCATATTTATGCTGATAAACCTGTCAGCAACAGCTAATGACGACGTTTATTCGCTGCCAGCGTATAAAATTAGAGATAAAATCAACGGTGAAATCTGGCGTTCGCCGATAATTTTCGATAATGTGGGCAAATTTGTATATTTCGTCAAACCCGATGTCAATGGCTTCGCAGGTAAAACAACATTATGGAAATCGAACACCGACACAAACGAGGAAACGCAGATTTCAAAGGAGATTACGGGCAGGTTCGCTTATCCAGCAATATCTTCTGATGGGAAAAGGCTGGTTTGCCAGCTTCAACGCGGTAAGGGAGCAATGAATGCTGATGATGCCTGCACTTTCAGCGAGCATATTTTGTGTGTCTGGAATTTGACGCAAAAAGATGTGAAAGTGTCAGAAATCGATTTAACACTCCCGAAAAGTTTAATGAAAAATGAAATGATGCCTGAGATTCCAAGCGATGGGAGCAAATTGATAATCGGTGCTGGAAAATTTATCAATGTTTCCAACAACGATGAAATCTGTCATCTCATGGTTTTCGATTTCGAGAATAAACAAGGGAAATCGCTCCCTAAGAGTATCGAAAACAATAAAAGCATCGAATTCTCACCCATGATTTTACGTTCAACCGGCGATTTAATTTCATTAATGAATCCGAAACCTGAGAAAACCAGCATAAGTGTTTACATGCGCGAAATGAGTTATTCTGGTAAATATCTGAAAATAAAGAAAATTTATGAGCCGGAGGGTGTTGGCGTATTTGCAGCACATCCAGCGATTGCTCTTGACGCAAGCTGGCTCAATGCTTCGCGTTTTTCATCAAAAATCGCATGTCAGGTCGGAGGATGGAATCTTTTCAGCATTGTGCTTATCGAAATCGAAAAGGATGATCCGAAAACAACTGAGATTCTGCGCGGCACAAACACACACAGTTTTATGCATCCGTGCATTTCACCCAGTGGACAATGGTTAGCGTACGAGAAATGCGAAATTGAAATGCAGAAACCACCCATTTTATGCGCCAAAATTAAATCCCGAAGCATACATTTGATTAACCTGAAAACCATGGAGACGCGGAAATTAGATGACTCAAGCGCATTTCCGGTTTTTTCGCCTGATTCTTCAATGTTTGCGATATATCAGTTTGCTCTAATCGTT
>CAYZQB010000192.1:0-5854 GCA_964480395.1 uncultured Planctomycetia bacterium | reverse complement strand
GATGACGATGAAGAAAAAATTAAAAATAATCAGATAATATTTGATGAAATAATGCATGGGGATTATTCGAATTGTGAAATATTGACAAATCTCACACCTGAAGTCGCCCGAGAACTTGCCAAACACGAAAACTATTTTGACTTGGACGGTTTGACCTCGCTCACTTCGGAAGTCGCCCGTGAACTTGCTAAACATGAAGGATGGTGGTTTTCCTTGAACGGTTTGACGAAGATATCTGAGGAAGTCGCCCGTGAACTTGCTAAACATAAAGGTCAAGTGCTTTACTTGAATGGCTTGACGGAGATGTCTGAGGAAGTCGCTCGTGAACTCGCTAAACACAAAGGTGATTTAAGTTTGTGGGGTTTGACTTCGCTCTCTTCGGATACCGCTCACGAACTTTCTAAACACAAAAATAGAATATATGCTCAATTAAACATTTTAGAAAAAATCAATAAATTCAAATAGTTTCAATGCAACAAGTAACAGAATTCTTCGTTAGCTCCCGATAGTCTTTCATAATGCATATGGGACTTCACGGTTTTCGTTTAGTTTCCAGCCTTTCAGAACTCAAGTAACAAGATTTTCATTATTTTAAGTTTGTCAACTAATGATAGAATCAACATTTAAAAAATGCCACGTAAAAGTAGTTAGTAAGATGGTTTAAACGTTACTTGACAGAATAATAATGAGACGCAGCTATTGTGGAAAACTATATCACCTTAAAAGTTCATATGTTGTTAGTTAATTTATCTGAAGCTTAATCGATTTAATTGTAACAAACTAATTTATCAAACTATTAAGAGCGGTCAGTGGCAAAACATCTATCTGTGAGAGTTGCGTGGCATGATAATTACTGGGATGGATCAATATGTCGAAATCCTAAGGAAAACATATTTTGTGAAACACTTGGACGAATAAGGGAAGGTGTATGGAAGGATAAGGATAGTTGTTGTTGGAGAGGGTATAAGACTCAATTAGAGCAACAAGGGAAGTTAAATAATGCTGGAAAACCTTGGAATAAACTCACCAAAATTGAATTGCCACCTTGTTTAGAAGAAAACTCAGGATTTATGAAAGATTTTCCTCACACTCTAATTACTCCAGAGAAAAATCATCAAAAACTTGCTCAGATTGAAACATCGCCTTATTGCCTTTACTGTGTACCTTTTTGGTGGATGAGATTAGATAGCCAGAAAGATATTGAGAAACTTTACCCACAAGTCAAAAGTTATGATTACAAAGCTTATAAGACAAAATTAGGCGGTAGTTACATTGAAGGAGAAAGGCGAGAATATCTTTACAATCTGTTTTTCAATAAGCTTCTAAAACCACGAGAGAGCTGTAATGATGCATCAGAAGCATCTTTGGTTGTTTTTTATTGTAATGGTGGACATCCTGTTGAGGATGTGAACAAGCTTGTGGTTGCGATTGGTGAGATTGATAAGGTTTATTCACCAAGGGAAGCTTGCTGGGGAAGATTAGTTGAACATTCTATTCGCTTTGATGGTTGTAGAGGCTTTGTACTACCATATCTCGATTACTTTAAGAAATTCGACAGTTCACAATCATCTTTGAGATTATCTGAAATTGCAGTGTCTGCAGATAACGCAATATATCCAGAGTTTATGTATGTTAATCAGAGTACAAACAATTCAACGTTATTGCCAATTGTGAAAAGGTTGTTTGAGGTTATCGGAAACATTCAAGATTCTGGAATTGCTTCGGGAACAGAAGAATTATGGGATAAGCGAAGAAGCTGGCTTAACAAGTGGTTAGGTTACCTGAGTAAGCAACAAGGTGAATATCCTGCTGTTGGTTCAATGCTGGAGGTTTTAGGTTATGAATACGGCAATTCTCTGCTTGAAGAGCTTGTAAGCACAAAAGAAATTTCATTGAATGAAAATCCCTGGGAAAAGATAGTTGAGTACTTAAAGTCACCTGCTAAGAATTTTTATAAAGATTGTGCAGATGATTTCCTCAGAAAATGGCATCACTTTTCATCGGAAAGTAAGCAATTCGTAATGTTATTATCTCGTTTTGAGCTTACCTACGAACAAATAAGACGCTGGTGGGATGATGAAGAAAGATACAACTTCTTAGGTTTCTATGTAGCGGATGAAAAAATTGTTGAAAATCCTTATATTATTGCTGAGCTTGATGAAGCAGTAAATGATTCAAGACGAATTAGTATCAGTTCAATCGACAGAGCTTTCTTTAACAAAACTCCAAAAGTCGAAAGTGTTTCAGAGTGCGATATAACATCTCCAGATGACAAGCGAAGGATTAGAGCAGCAGTCATTTCAATTCTAAGGAATGCTGAACGTGAGAATGATTCATTATTATCTTTTCAGGACATTATTGAACGCATGGAAAGCTTGTCAATTAGAGAGTTAGCAGCACCGTGTATAATTTCTGAGGATGAGTTAGAGTTGTTGGCAAGTTTTAATTCAGAAATTTTACTTCAAAATGAAGAATATAATACCAAAACTTTACAACGTAGTATTGTAACAGTGTATGAAGACATTGTAAGAAGTACGATTGATGAACTATTGAGTAAACCTTTTGAAGTAATCGAGGAAAACTGGAAAAATATTCTATACAAGACATTGTCATCGCAAACACCCGATGAAGATGCATTAAAAGAGCAAGTAAATGCTTTGAAAGTGCTATCGAACAACCGTTTTTCAGTTTTAATGGGTTTAGCAGGCACTGGCAAAACGACCACTTTGGGAGCATTAGTTAGCTCAGATTCAATTGAAGATGTAATTGCACTTGCGCCAACAGGTAAAGCTGCTGTAAGACTTAGAGAACAGCTAAAACTACCTTCAGAGCAGGTGGGTACAATTCATTCATTCCTAGCGAAACATGCTCGAATGCTTTTTGATCCTTATTACAACTCTGAGAACCTATTATTGCTGTTAAAGAAACTGGAATTCTTGTCTTCAGAAGCGGATTACAGAGTGAGATATGAAACAGTAATAATCGATGAATGCTCAATGTTGACATTAGATTTGCTTGTAACATTGTTTAAGGTTTTAGATACTGAGAGAACGAAAAGAATTATTCTAGTTGGCGACCCGAATCAGTTACCACCAATTGGACTTGGTAAACCGTTTGCAGACATATGCCAGTATTTGTTGGACAATAGACCCATAGCTATAGCCAGTTTAGGCAAAAATGTCAGAGCGATGGACAATTCAGATATTACTTTATTAAGCAATTTCTTCATTAACAAGACATTCAACCCCTCTGGTAAGAATGAAGAAAGTGTAAGTTTATTAAGAAATATAAAATCATCTTCAAATGTCGATCTGGTTTTCTGGAAAAATTCAGAGGAACTCAAGAAAGCAATTTTAAGCAAGTTAGAAGCTTTGTTCGACGTTAAAGAAGGTGATTACGATGCTTTCAATCAGAATGTAATGGGTTTAACAAGGATTGGTAAATACTACGAAATAAAACCAGATAATTTACATCAGCTTGAAAGCTTTCAGATAATTGCCCCGATGCGGAATCATCCGATTCATGGAATATATTCTCTTAATCAATTGATTCAAAAGACATTCAGGTTCGGTTTAAATGGTAACAAATTAGGCGAATCTGTCGCAGGGATGTTTGACAAGGTGATTCAGATTCAGAATGTGAAGTTGCAGAAAAAGAAGATTCAATATTTTATAGCAAACGGCGATGTAGGCATTGTACGACCTGATAAGAAGATTCAATTCATTCATATACAAAATGAAATCTTCGATTGGTGGAAACTAAAGCCCTGTAGGACGAAGAGAGGTGGTTGTTCGCTTGAATTAGCCTATGCTTTGACAGTCCACAAAGTTCAAGGTAGTGAGTTTAATATTGTCTTTCTTGTACTTCCCAAGTCAGCACCAGTTTATGTTCGAGAGCTATTCTACACAGCACTATCTAGGGCAAAAGAAAAACTTGTATTATTCGTTGAGGGAGATTCAATCGAGGAACTCTTAAAATATTCAGCAGAGGATTATTCAAAAATAAGCAACATCAATTCAAATATATTCACTTTAAACATAAGAAACGATGTATCGCAAATTGTTTCACCGTCAGAAAAATATCCAGATGGGTTGATTTATGAAACTAAGAAAGGTGAACTTGTTCGCAGCAAATCAGAGTTGATTATTGCCAATCTTCTGTTTGAGAATGATCTGGATTATCGTTACGAAGAAGAATACAAGGGTAAAAAAGTTCGTGGTTCGATGTTCCCTGATTTCCAATTCAATTTACTTGATGGTGAGATAATCGTATGGGAGCATCTTGGACTTCTGACTGAAGAAGCATACAACTCACAGTGGCAATACAAAAAGGAATGGTATCTTAAAAACGGCTTAATTAGTAACGAAACCCTCTTTTTAAGCTACGAAGAGGATATTCAGAAGTCTGAAAGGCTTTTACTGATAATTGAGAATATAAAATCAATCATCAGAAACACATCATCTGAATAATCATTCATTATCGAAAAACCCTCGTATTTAACCGAGAAATCATTTTTATGATGCCTTTCATACTAAACCATTATCTGGTTCACAAACTGACGTATTATCGATGTATATCTTTTTGTTAAGTTTCCCTTCTTATATTCGACATAGAACTCTAAATGAATAACTTTTTCTTTGAAAACTGGATATATACAATGAAAGTGCGAGTTCAAGAGCTTTTGGCAATAATGCAAGCAAGTAAGAACCAGATATGTGAACTGGTTAAGAAAAACACAAACCTTCACGAAGAAATGTCATGGCTGTATGTACCGAAGCGAAGGAAAAACAACATTTGTCTGGTTGCACATATTGATACAGTCTGGGATGATGAAAGAAAAAACTTAGCGTATGATTCGAAAAACAAAGTTATTTATTCTAAGAGCAAGATAACAGGCATTGGAGCAGATGATAGAGCAGGAGTTTACTCTTTATTAAAGATATTTTGTGAATTATCCAACGAAGAAAAGCCCTACATGTTGTTTACTGATTACGAAGAGTTTGGAGGATTGGGTGCGTTCGAAGCTGTTGAAAAATTTGGTGATATTTTATCTGATGTAAACTTCTTCATTGAGCTTGACCGGCAAGGATCACGAGAGTTCGTAACCTATAACGGTGAAGAAGCAAATAAAGATTTCATGGATTTTGTAACAAGTTTTGGTTTACACCATGCAAGAGGTTCTTTCTCAGATATTGCCATAACCGGAGAGATGTTGAGAATCGCTGGGATTAATGTATCATCAGGTTTTTACTTTGAACATACACCACAAGAGATTTTGTATCCTAAGATTGTGGCTGATTCAATAAATAAAGTGATGGACATCATACGTAACAGCAGAAATAAAGCCTTCAGACTCCCTGTAGTAGAAAGGAATTACTGAAAATGAGTAATGAAGCAAAGGAGAAACCAACATATAAGAAATTGAAAGTTGTAAGAGAACAAGAGAGATTAATACTCTATTTAGAAAATGGTCAAGTAGGCAATGCAGAAGGATACTTTCCCGAAGGATGTGAAATGATTTATAAATCGGGAGAAAACAAAATAGTTGCTTCATATTATGATGGTTGCTGGAAAATTGGAATTAGAGAGAATGAAAAAGAGACTCAAAATCTTTATGATATAGTAAGTCGACCAAGTGATGAATAATCGATTCAAGCATTTCAATCACATCAAATGTTAATCAAAATCAATTTAATTTCTGGTTCAATCTAACTCGGTTGATTCGACTTAATACATACCATTATCAAACATTTAAAAGGCATCCAAACCTTTAAGATTGCCAGAGTACAGATTGCGCCTGTACATCAGATACAAATCATTATGGAAATTGAGTCAGCTTATCTTATATTGTAAG
>CAYZQB010000191.1:0-5862 GCA_964480395.1 uncultured Planctomycetia bacterium | reverse complement strand
CGCCCGAAAAGTCTTAATAACCTGTAAAATGTACATCTACAAGCTAAATCTTTAGAATGAAAGATTGGAAATTTAACATATAAAGCATCAATATCAAGTCTTTTATCCTTTTTTAACTTAAAAGCATAACCGGAGCGCAAATATTTCCACTAATAAATTATAAATTCGAATCTGTTAACAATGTTACTCATAAATTATATAATATTGCAGTACCAAAATTTTAGTGGATTTTAACGATGTTTACAAACAAAGTTCTCAAATGGCTTCCGTTCATAATTATAGGCATATTCATATTATATCTGGTTTCCACTCAATTCAGAGCAATTGAAAATGACGAAATCACTTTGAAAAGGACAATAAAAGCAAAGTTTAAAAATGTTCTTGCTATGTCGCTAAACCGCGGTGACATTCTTGATTATATCTGGGTTCAAGGTCGGATGAAGCCGATAAAAACACTTTCATTTAAAAGTGAAATCACTAAAAAGATCACTCATATCAATGTCAAGCTTGGACAATGGATTCAAGAAGGTGATTTGCTATTCTGTCTCGATGAAGAGGATGCGATTGCTAATTATGCCAACGCTCAAGCGGCACTAGCAAACGCACAAGCAAATTATGACTACGCCGTCGGTGATTATAACAATAAAAAGAAACTCAGCAAAGACGGCTATAATGAAATCTCGGAAGACGTGCTGAAACTCGCTGAGAAATCGAAAAAAACAACACAGGCTCTCAAAGATCAAACACAAGCAAATCTTCAAAATGCTGAATCTGCATTAAAGAAAACATTTTTTATAGCTCCATTTTCAGGTGTTGTAACAAAGCTCAATTTTCAAACAGAAGAAGAGCTTGTCAATGCAAACTCAGTTATTGCTGAAATCGCAGATATATCGAAACTGAAATTCTCTGCATCGGTTGCTGTCGAGGATTTACCATATCTGAACGTGGGTACTAAGGTTTCTGAGCTTGATATTGGTTATAAAATCCTCGATAAAAAAGGTATAATAACTGGCATATCCGCTGATGCAAGCGATTCCGGGACATACAAAATCGAAATCGAATTTAATAACAGCAATCTCACAATTTCCAAGTTGGCAAACAAGAAAATCGATGTTGCGGAACTTGATAAATACAGCACGGCACTGAAAATGCTTGATGTACAGCCTACATTCCCCCAAGGACAAATAATCACATTAAACCCGGATATAATCCCCGGAAATATTGTTGCCAGAACGAAACTGCCCAAAGGTATCGTAAAAAATGCTTTCAATGTTCCCGCAAATTCAATTATACGTAGAGATGGTGCGAATTTTATCTGTGAGATTAAGCGAATTAATCATCCTTTGTACATTTTCGGAGTCGTAGATGAGGTAATGATTGAGAAAACGAATTTTATACCCGTTCAGGTCTACAAATACATTGACGACAATGTGATTATTTACTCGAAGAACTTGACTGACAATATTTTCATTGCAATCGGCGGGCACAAGTCGCTAAATCATGGTGAATCAGTCATTCTCAAGATTTTATCTGATTAAGATTGTATGAATTTGTGCTTATTCAAACTTTGTTAATTCTGAGAATTTGAATTTATGTTCATCACAGAGGAATGCACCTTTTCCTTCTTTTGCGAAATAAAGATGTAATTGCATATTATCCGGCTCAATTATAACAGTTTGCAGAGTCGCATTGTGTCCAACTGCCTTCATAATTGCAAGCCCTTCAGCAGCGGTAACGTCGTTATCTTTCTTAGCCTCGGTTATCAATTTCTTCATTTTGATGTATCTTATCACGGAATCATTATAACATTTGACTTCACGACGTTTCAGATAATGATTTGTAGTGATGATTGCACATGAATAATCGAGTTTTTGAGCATTCTTGTTAATTTCCGGTAATGTTTTGTTGTGTGAAGGACTCCGCAGCGTAGCTTTGTCGTCAGCATGTTTTGCATAACCGTCATATTCAAGAATACCTGCAATTTTATCATCATCTTTAAGCTTGCCGTCATTATCCATCGCTTTGAAAACCAGATGAAAATTATTGCCATTAAAAGAAGGTGTTTTATCAAACAATTTCTCTATGTCCTTTGGATTCGTCTGATTTGATGCTGATTCAATTACTTTACGAAAAACTAGTCCACGTGGAACAAACTTACTTTTATCTGAAGTTTTAAATTCGTTTGTATCGTGTACGAAACCACAAACACCATCTTCGTTCATTGCTGTTAGTGCACCAATAAATCCTGTGAAACCAATGTTTATCCACTTTTTACCTTTGTCAGGATTATAAACTGTAATTAAATGACTTTTTAGTATGCAGCTGTTCTTATCAACGAAATAATCAAGATTTCTGGCGACAAGACTGGATTTATCCTTGCGGGCTTCACCCCAAACGCTGAAACTCGAGCAAAACACGTCCGAAAGTAAATTACCGATTAATAAATCGTTTAGTCTAAAGAGTCTTGGTTGTTCTGAATCAAATTGAAATTTTCTCTCCTTTTCCGGAAGAGCATCATTGAAACCTTTGATGATGCTTTTGATTTCTGTCATATATTTATTATCGATGTCAAATTTATGTAGATTCTTCTCCATCATTGGGTATATATTCTTTATTGACTCGAATACAAAGTTGAAAAAAAGACGCTTAATTTCACTTGCCAACATATAGCCATAGTTGTAGCCCATTTCCTCAATTGTGCCCTTGAGCTTGATTATGCGATAAGTATCCTCTACTATAAGAATCGCATTCCCATCCGGTGATTTGTATTTTCCTTTGGTTTGAATTTTACCGGGTTTGAACTCATCGAAATCATCTGAAGAGTTATTCTTTTCTTGCTTTGCATCCTTTGTGCTGGAATCAGCTTTAACCGATAGAACAATGTCTGTTGAGATGAAGGCAAATACTGCAAAAAGAAGCATTACAATCATAAGAGACAATCTTTTTTGCATAAATGAATTAAAACTCACGATTAACTCCTTAAAGCAAAGATAAGCTTAAATCAGTGTCCAAACAAATATATTATCAGAGATCAAGGTTGTAACGTTCAATTTTCTTGCGCAATCCAAGCCGTGAAAGTCCTAGAATCTCCGCAACCTTTGATTTATTGCTGCCATATTTCTCGAATGCTTCAGCGATAAGCTTTTTCTCAAGTTCTTCAACAAGCTCATGTAAAGTTTTGCTGCCGATTGAATAGACCTCAGCGTGAGTTTTATATGCTGAAGTGATATTTGGACTAAGATCATCCTTGGTGATTTTGCCGTCATCACACAGTGCCACAAGTTTCTTAATCTCATTCTCAAGCTGGCGAATATTTCCGGGCCATGAATAACGCAGAATTGCCTGCAATGCGGATTTCTCTATCTTAGGCTTCTCGATGCTGTGTTTATCTGCGATTTTGTCTAGGAAAAAAGAGATAAGAACCGGTATATCCTCCTGACGTTCACGCAGAGGTGCTAACTCAAGCTTGACTGCTACCAGTCGGTAATACAAATCTTCACGAAAGCTCTTGTTTTTAATCATCTCCAGAAGGTCTTGATTAGATGCAGATACGATGCGTACATCAACTTTTCGATTCTTTTTATCACCGACACGTCTGAATTCTCCGTCCTGAAGAACTCGTAAAAGCTTGGACTGCATGTTTTGAGACATCTCGCCAACTTCATCCAAAAACAAAGTTCCGCCGTTTGCCTGGTCAAAAACACCTGTTCTATCCTCCGTTGCTCCAGTGAAAGAACCTTTAACATGCCCGAATAATTCTGCTTCTAGAAGGGTTTCAGTGAATGCTGCACAGTTTATTGCAACGAAAGGCATTTCAACTCGCTTTGAATTATGATGCAGTGCTTGCGCAATTAATTCTTTTCCTGTTCCAGGTTCACCTTGTATATAAACAGATAAATCAGTCGGTGCAACCTTCTCGAGATTCCGTAAAATCTCTAAAAGCTTCGGTGACTCGCCGATAATCCCTGGAAATTCGGAAGCAAGCTCAGTATCTTTCTTACCTTTCCTGCTGCGTCGAATTGCTGCAAGTTCCGCAGTCTGCTTCTCATATCGCTCCTGAAGTTCAAAATTCAACTGCTCGATTTTCTTTGAATATTCCTCAAGCTCATGCTGTCTTTGTACATTTATCTCAATGAGCCGCGCATTTTCCATCGTGATTACCACTTGCTCAGTGAAAGCTTCGACAATCTCGATTATGTCAGGGTCAAAAGCATCCTGGTGAAAGCGATGATCAAGATACAAAGCTCCAATAATTTCATCCGAAGATTTCAGCGCAACACAAAGCACCGATTGAATTGACAGGTTTTGAATCGACTGTGCTTCGGAAAGCACTCCCTCATGCTGAGCATTCGCAGTTAAAAGAGTCGAACCTTCTTCCATAACACGCTTTAGTAGTGTCATTGATATACGCTTGGTCGGCTGAGTAATCTTTTCCTTGTCAAGGTTTCTTGCGACTTCAATTTTAAAAGTACCGGTTTTACCAGCTTTTTTCAACTGAGTTCCAGACAATGCTTTCTTTTCGTCCTTCAGAATCAGGAATCCGCGCTCAGCACCGGTGATTTCGATTGCTGAATCAACAATTGCATAAAGCACATTCTCAGTTTTCAGGTCAGAATTAATCTTTTTACTGATATTCAAGACTTTCCGAAATCCTGCAATTTTCTTTTTCAGACTTGCAGTATAATCATCCGACACAACTGCTACAACGTCATCATCACCAAGAATTGTCCCAAACCTGGATTTTCCATCTTTTCCAGGGATTTCCGTTTCGAGTCCGGTCATAATTGCTGTTGAGGTTCTAACTTTGGGTTCGTGAAGGGCTTCAATGGCTTGGGTGTCAAGCAAGGGTGAATCCTCAGCTTCAAAAATCAGCGTTGTGCTACCAATCACAATTGTGTCGCCGAACATTAAATTTTTCTTCTTAAACAAAGTTTTGCCGTTAACCCTCGTTCCATTAAGCGATTTCAGGTCTTCAATCTCAAAATCACTGTTTATTTTCCTTCTAATTGTACAATGATGTCGCGAAAGTTTTTCATCAGGAAGCACAATATTGTTGGTAGGTCCACGTCCAAGTGTTATCCTATCCTCTGTCAGGCTGACGATTCTGCGAAGATTGTTCTGCCCTAAAATGATAAGTAAAGGATTTGACATAAGTTTCCCATGAAATCGACGGTGTTACATATACATAATATATCATTCATTCGCAGCGAGAGAAATATTCTTTCGCAGTTGAGTTTGGATATTGCAGAAAGTGATATTTTAGGAATTTTAGGGGCAAATGGCGCAGGGAAAACCACGCTGCTTCGTCTAATGTGCGGAATTTCGAAGATTGATGATGGATGTGTTGAGTTGCATGGCAAAAATATTGCTGAGCTGTCAAAACGTGAAATTGCTCTAAAAATTGCGTTTCTGACGCAGGATGGACTTGGACTGGCAGATTTTACTGTTGAAGAATTCCTGAAATTTTCGAGATATGCAAGAAGGAAGAGTTTCCTACGTCTTGAGCAGCAAGATTTTGATGCGATTGAAAAAGCTGTGAATATAACTGGCATTGAAGAATTCAAGCATCGGAAATTGTATCAGCTTTCAGGTGGTGAGAAACAAAGGATTTACATTGCTGGTGCAATCGCGCAGGAAGCAAAAATCATGCTTTTAGACGAGCCGACGACTTACCTTGACCCAAATCATTGGAAAGAGCTTGCGAAAATCGTGCGAAAGCTGGAAAAAGAAGGTTTTACGATTGTGATTGCAACGCATAGTGTTAATTTTGCACTCCGTGTCTGCAAGCGGTTTATCGGGTTGAAAGATGGGATGAAAGTTTTCGACGGTAAACACGCTGATTTGTTGACAGATAACACTTTG
>CAYZQB010000190.1:0-5884 GCA_964480395.1 uncultured Planctomycetia bacterium | reverse complement strand
ACACTGAATTGCGGAAGCTCATCGGTTAAATACATGCTTTATCGCTGGGACAAGAAGGAAATCGTTGCAAAGGGAGTTTTTTTACTTATCTCAACGCACAACTTGGGTATTATTTGTAATATCTTTTCTTGAATTATTTCTTGTATGTTGATAGTGTTTGCCGGGATTTCTATTATATTTGCTTAAAGACACATTTCTCTTTCTTATGCCATTGTTTTTCATTATTTCGTTATCAAGTATAATTTTTCCTTCAAGATATTCAAAAGAGAAAAGAAACGAATCTTTCAATGAACTTGAATTGAATATTCCTGCATGAAGTGATGAAATTGCATAAATTAAAAACAAAACTTTGATGATGATATAATAGTATGTTTCTCCCATTCAATCAACTTACTTTTCGTCAAAGTCCCGTCTGCACCTGAATATCCGCGTAGTTTATAATCTGAACCTATAACCCGATGGCATGGAATCAATAACGGGAATCGATTTCTTCTCATCGCATTTCCAACTGCACGATAAGCATTCAAATTCCCAGCTAATTCTGCCACTTTTCTATAAGTAAGTGTCGAACCAGGTGCAATTTCAATCACTTTATGATAAACTTTCTGGTTAAAAGGTGAGAAAATCATTTCCCATGTATCCATTACTTTTTCTAAATTTATTAAATTAAATTCTCCATCTAAAAATAATTCCAATGCTTCAATATTGATTTTAAGAACATCTTTCTCAAAAACTTTGCATTTATTTACATTTGGAATATTAACGTGCTTAGACGTTTTAGGAAGATGTAATTTATATAATTTATCGTTATTTAATTCGAAAATAAAATTGCCTGATTGACTAATGTATGAATATATGGTCATTTAACTACTTTTAAAAATTGAAACGATTTTGTTAAATAATTTTCTCATTACAAAACAACCGATTTGCTCTTTACAGAATCTAATCATTTCAGGCACATCTTTCTCTATTTCAAGATATTTAGCATTTATTTTTATACAATGTTCAAAATCTTTCAATGCTTTTTCATATTGCTCTAACTCGTAAAAACACTTTCCTCTAGTATCGAAATAATGCCAAATTTCTGGATTCGATAGTTTTTTATCAAATGCCAGTGAAATAGCTTTTTCAGCGTCAATTAATCCACTATCATATTTTTTTAACAGATAAAATGACCATCCTCGATTATTGAAAGAACGTGGATGTTTGGGCTCAATTTCTATTGACTTATTGAAGTCATCTATTGCCTTGTCATGAGAATCAAGTTTCTGATAAACCAATCCACGATTATCATAAAGATATGCATCATTTGGAGCTAATTCTATTGCTTTAGTACAATCTTCCAAAGCACTATCATAAAGCTGTAATTCAACATAAACTAGTGATCTATTAGAATATGCAGACAAATAATTGGAATCTTTTTCCAAAGCTTTTGAAAAATACTCTATTGCAATTAGATATTCTTTTCTCGTATGGTTTATCAAGCCAAGAATATAATATGGATAAATATAATCTGGATCGGCTTCGATTGATTTTTCATAATATTCTAGTGCAAGATTATAATTATTTAACTGCTGATAAACTTTCCCTTTAAATGCTAATATATAAGCATTTTTCGGATTGATTTTAAGTGCCTTATCAAAAACTTCTATTGCCTCTTGATATTTTTTCCTGTTTAACAAAGCGTTACCAAAAGCTTCATATGATGCGATAATATTTCCGTTTAACTCAATTGCTTTTTTGAAAAATATTTCCGATTTCGTGTAATTCTTTAATTTATCGTAGGTTATTCCTAAATTTAAATTCGCTTCATAGAAAGAGTTATCAATAATTAAAGCACTTTTATAATTTTCAATCGCTATTTCAATTTGCATAAGCTTTTCGTAAATTAATCCTCTATTGTTAAAAACTGCAGCATTATCAGGATTAATTAAGATAGCTTTATCAAGATCATTTAAAGCAGTTTCATAATTTTCTAATTGAAAATATACTTGTCCTCGGTTTCTATAACTTATATCAAATTCAGGATTTATATCTATCGCTTTGCTGAAAATATCAATTGCTTTTTCATATTGTGCGATATAATAATAAACTAACCCAAGAGTATTAAGCAAATTCGTATTGTTTTTATGTATTTCAAGCCCTTTATTCAAAATTTCAATTGCTTTTTCATTTTGATTCATATTAGAAAATGTTTGACCTATATTTTGATAGATAATTGCATTTCCTGGATCAATTGACAAAGCATTATTAAAATCGTTTATTGCATGTTCAAATCGAATTATTTTATCGTAACAAATTCCTCGGTTTATATATGCATTAATATAATTTGGATCAATTTCGATTGCTTTACTATATTCTTCGATTGCTTCATTAATTTTATTCTTAGATTCAAGAGCAAAACCCCGATTATTGTAGGCTAAAGCATATTTAGGATTAATTTTTAGTGCTCTGTCAAAATAATCTAACGCTTCATCAAATCTTCGTTCGATAGTTAATGTATGTCCAATATTATTGTAGATTGCTTCATATTGGGGATTAATTTCTAATGCTTTCATAAAATCTGCTTTCGCTTTATCATATCGGCCAGTTTCTGTAAAAAACAATCCTCTGTTCATAAATGTAGACTCATCGGTAGGACTTTTTTCAATTGCAATATTGTAATATTCAAGTGCTTTCTTCATATTTCCCATACTTTTATACGACTGGGCTAAATTATTTATCGCAACCACATTATTTTCATCTAATGTTAACACACGCTCAAAATCGAGAATCCCTAATTTCATATTACTCATTTTGTTATGCGTAATACCTCTATTAATAAGCGCATCATAATATTCAGGTGCAAGTTCTATTGCCATCGAATAATCGATAAGCGCAAGTTTAAGTTTGTTTAGACTTTCATATGCAATTCCTCTATTATTTAACGCCAGTACATATTTGGGATTTATATTTAGTGCAATTGTATATTTTTGTATAGCTTCTTCAAAATGATTCTGCAAAGCATAGACGTAGCCGATATTATTGTAACCAGCATCAAAATCTGGCTTAATCATGATAGTTTTTTCGAAGTCTAAAACAGCTTTCCTATAATCTTCTAATTTAATATATGACAAACCTCTACTATTATATGCTGTATATTCTTCCGAATTAATTTCTATCAACTTAGTAAATATATCTATAGACTTGTTATCATCGCCCTTTTCAGAGTATATTAAACCCATTCTTATGTAAGATTCTGAAAATTTTGGGTTAAGATCTATACTCTTTTCAAAATCTGCAATAGCATTTTCCTTAAAATTAAAATGCAAATAAGATAATCCGCGACTGTAATATGTATTAAAATTATTAGGATCAATTTCAATAGCCTTATTATAAATTTTAATCGATTCCTCAAAATTATTCATGTTAACGTTTACAAGACCGATATTTAAAAGAGCATCAACATATTCTGGATTTAGTTCCAACGATTTTGTGAAATCTGCAATTGCACTTTTCGGATCACCAGATTTATTATAAATAATACCACGCAAATTAAAGGCGATATAGGATTCCGGATTTATTTCAATGGCTTTATCATAGTCTGCAAGTGCAGCATCAATATTACCGTTAAACTCATATGCTTCACCTCGATTCAAATAACAATTGAAATCTTTGTCATTCAAATCCAATGCTTTGTTAAATTCTCTAATTGCTGATTCGTATTTTTTCGATTCAAAATAAACTAAACCACGATAATAATAGATGTCGATAAATTTATATTTAATTTGGTCATTGATGTTTCTATCTTTTTTAATAGACTTATTATCTATCAATTTTGATAATAATACTTCAGTTTTATCGAGCATTTCTATTGATTTATCCAAATCCTTAGTTTCTGCAAAAAGAAGTGCCTTGTTAAAATATGGATTTGGATTGTTAGCGTCCAACTTCGTTGAATTATTTAAATCCTCAAGTGCTTTGTCAAATCTTTTCAGAATGCGATAAATCAAACCTCTACCGTTATAAATCTCAGGATCGTCCTTAACAAATTCAAGTGCTTTAGAATAATCTTCCAGTGCCTGTTCATAATTACCCATTTTTTTATGGATTATCGCTCTATTTATAAATGCATCTGTAAAATTTTCCGAATATTCAATTGCTTTTGTATAATTCTGAATTGAATCTTCTAGCAAATATTTATCGTCATTTATTATACCGAGGAAAAAATAAGTAGATGAAAGCGTTTGTTTATCGTAATCGACATCCGACTCATACAAGTGAATTACATAATTGAAATCCTCTTTTGCTTTATCGTAATCCTCCATATAATAATACGTATGTCCACGATTATAATACGCTCTCGAATAATCCATCTTCAATTCAATCGATTTGCTGAAATCGCTAAGTGCCAGCTCTAAAAATCCTATATGCTTATAAGCAAGTCCGCGGGTTTCAATAAAATATGGATCGTCGGAATTTAACTCGATTGCCTTGCTGAAATCCTTGATTGCCTTATCAAAATCACCCATATCCGCATAAATGTTCCCACGATTCATATACTCGTCAGCGTCGTTTGGATTAATTTCAAGCTTCAATTCGGTATCTTTTAGCTCCTGCGCCAAATCCCGCTTGGTAAAATCCGCTTCGAGAGTATCAAAATCTGTCTTCGATATCGATGTAACTCGCTCTGAGCTATCCTGCTTTTCCTGCTTCTTAAGCTTGTGTTGCAATTCAGAAATATTCGAATTCAAAACCTGTATCTTGCTAACAAAGTTTTTCAATTCTATCGCTAGAGTCTGCAATTCCTTTTCAACAGTTAGTTTTTTGCCAATATAATGAGAGACAATATCCTGCTCGAAAATCTCTAAATCATCAATTTTTGCAGGTTTATTATGCTTTGCATTCGTATTTTTTTGCAGTTTTTCATAAATTGCTGGAAATTTTTCCTTAATTTCTGATTCAAGATCCCCAAAGCCGAAATTTAGAAGCGTCAGAAAATTCCCTAAATTTTCCTGCTCTTCAATATCGATTTCAAGAAGACCAATGGAATCGGCATTATTGATGACAAATTCTAAATTTTTGGCTATTTTCCTGCCCATAGGCAAACAAACATCAAAAAGGAGAACCCCACCACCGGTCATCAAAAATTGATTATTTCGCACAGTTTCGAATAACAATTCTCTCAGATTCATTATAACCTTGGATAATACAGATATATGAAAAGTTATCAAAACATACTGAGTTTGTCAGGCTCATAATATCAATGATAACATTTTCTTAAAAAATATGTTCTTTATTGAATAACAAGACGGTTTCTGCAATCATAAACAAAATTTCCGTATGTATCGTTTATCTACGAGATAGCACGTTCACAGAGAAGCAGATGTTGAATTTTTACAGGAATTACGGTCGTAAAGTACTCGCAGCACTTGATGGTGCTGGTTATGCTACGATTATGTTAATTCGCGTCATTATCTTGCTTCCCAAGATTGTTTTCAGATGGCGAGTAGTAACAAACCAGATGTATGTCTCAGGTTTTCAGTCGTTTATTGTTGTTTTAATGTTTGCAGGTGTTTCCGGCATGGTTCTCGCTCTTCAGACTGGGATGGCACTTATGCAATTCAGCTTAGAATGGGGAACTGGCTCAATTGTTACGCTTTCGATGGTTAGAGAGATGGGTCCGCTTATGACGGCTATTATCATTTTAGGTCGAGTTGGTGCATCAATGGCTGCAGAACTCGGTACAATGTCAGTTTCTGAGGAAATCGATGCTCTAGAAACCCTTGCTGTTGATCCTGTAAAATTCCTTGTACTGCCAAGAATTGTTGCACTTGCGATAATGACACCTGTTCTTACTGTTTTTGCTGATGCTATCGGTATTCTCGGTGGCGCATTTGTCTCT
>CAYZQB010000189.1:0-6007 GCA_964480395.1 uncultured Planctomycetia bacterium | reverse complement strand
TGTGCAGATTTTCTGCCTTATTTTACAACATCTTCACTAGGTCAAATAACTCTTGAGTCCTACTGTCAATGCTGTGAGTAAAAGCAGGTTAACCTGTATTGGTGGTATTTTAGTTAAGCAAATAAGCTCGTCAAGCAATAAAAAATTTTGAATCAATAACTTTTGCTTTTTTTTTCGATATTAATGGTGATTCATCGATATTTAGGTTTATTTTAAGCAAATTTACTTACCGGAATTTTTGTGCCTGCCGCTTCTTGAATCGCTTTTTTTCGTGGGTTCAGCATTGTTATTTACAAATTCATCTGGTGTGTCAGTCGTTGAAGAGCCAGTTTCTTTTGAATCGTTTTTATTAAAGGATTCAAGTGTTCGTATTATTTTTGCGAAAATAATTCTGCCGGTTTGTTTCTGCAAAACACTTGTTACCTCAACCTGCACCTCATGATTGAGATATTTTCTGCCGTCTTTTACAACAACCATTGTGCCATCATCAAGGAATCCGACTCCCTGTTCATATTCCTCACCGACCTTTATAAGCCGAAGACTCAAAGGTTCGCCAGGCAAAAACATTGGTCGCATTGAAACCGCAAGGTCATTAAGGTTAAGAATGTCAATACCTCTAAGCTGAGCAAGTTTGTGAAGATTATAATCAGTTGTGATAATACGCGAGTTAACATCAAGGGCAAATTGTATAACTCGAGCATCATGATTTAGTGCAGGATCGGCATTTGTGCTCATAATTTCAATCTGAAGCTTTGGATTGCTCCGAAGTTTATTGAGAATCTCAAGTCCTCTGCGTCCGCGAGCACGCTTTACCTTATCAGGTGAATCTGCAAACTGGTGAATCTCCTGAAGAACGAAATCAGGAACATACAGGGGCTGGTCAAATAAATGAGTTTCACACATCTCCGCAATTCTACCATCAATAACAGTCGAAGTATCAACAAGCAAACGTTTTTGACGAGGTCCCTGAGGTTTGAATTCAATAAACGGAATTATAAGCTTGTAATTACCGCGAGAGCGAAGAATCAGTATGATTGACAGGTATGAAATAAAGATTGTAACTAAGAAACCAATGAGCTTTTTTTGCTCATCAGAAATGTTGTATTCACCAGGGATGTAAGCAATAAGTTGAACAAAAAAGATTGAAATCAGAAGCCCAAAAAACAATCCGAGAATTATCGAGAAAAAACTTGTGAAATATTTCTTGCTGAAAATCAACTCGCAGCCCATGAGAAAAACCGAGACTACAAGCCCGAGAATAATGCCCCATGCGCTATATTGCGGGTCAAACAACGCTGAAAGCTGCCAGGATTCATAGGTGAACATCAGTATGAATAATGTACGAAGAATGTGATATATCATTAAAATTTCACCTTTCGAACGCAACAACAACGAAGAAGTCGTTGTCTGCAAAAAAAGACTTTGAACGCTGTTATTATACAGCAAAGAAACAATGAATAAAGAAAAATGCAAACAATAATAATATCATACGTGACAGGTAAACCTGCTTTTACTCACAGCATTGTCAGTAGGAGCATTTAAATCACTTGTTTGGCTGACAACAGATAAAATTCTTGATGTTTGTAAAACAGGTCGAAAAGAAACGCATGTTTACATGCCCTAGTGAAGATGTTGTAAAATAAGGCAGAAAATCTGCACAGGTAAACCTGCTTTTACTCACATCATTGACAGTGGGACTCAAGAGTTATTTGACCTATTGCCGATGTTGTAAATTTAGTTCAGAAAATCTGCCAAGCGAAAATTTCGACTTGGAAATTACAAAAGGATTAGATTGAATGATTTTTAATCGAAAAATAGCTGCGTAAACTGCAAACCGTTATTAAAGTATCAAAATAGTACATGTTATCATATCTAAGTATTTATAGTACTTATAGGGTTTTTTTACAAAACTTTTGTACGTGTACTTTTGAAAATATTATTCGATGATGAACGTGTGAAAGCATAAACTTATGTAATATTATGAAATTAATCCGTAATGTCGATTAATATTCATATTTCAACAGGTGTACACTTTTTCATCATTCGAATTTTTGAAATTATGAATTTGAAAAAAATAATTATTTTTTGTAATATTTACGTAGTTTTACTGTTTTTATAACTAATATAATTCAATATTATATGGTTGACATATACGAATCTGCAATTTTCATAATAAAAGTACAAAAGAAAGTGAGAAATCATTAATTTTCTTTAAATTCGTTAATTTTGACATTATAATCAATTGTGCATTTTTAATGATAATGTAAACTGAAAGCTTTGTACATATGACAATTGTTTATCGGTAATAAAGTTATATATGCTTCTATTAGGGCTATGTGACTTATGAAACTTAAATTTATAAGTTAATTTTTTTCAGGTTGAAAGACTTCAATATGAATAATCAAATATGTTATAGGATGTTGTTTGAAAGCGGAGTAATGAACACTGACGAACTTCGAGAATGTTACATTGATACTTTCAAGAATCCGCAATATGCTGAGCACAAGGATTTGGCTAAAGTCGTGCTGGAAAAAAAATATCTTAATCAAGAACAATTCGATGAAATTCTGAACAGATACCTTAATTCATCTGATAATAAGCTCATTACTTTGGATAATGAAACAACTTCTGTGAATCAGGACGAAATTGAAAATCAAATTCGAGATTCAAATGCTGAAAATAAACGGATAACAAATATTCAAAAAAAAGGTGATTTATCATCAAAACGAACAGTGGTTAAGGATTATGATGAAAGTGATCATAATAAAGTCAAAAATACGCTGGCGAATGTTGTTGAAGAGAATTTTGAGCTGTATAGGAATCAGAAGACCGCTTCGAAGGATGAAAATAAACGCGATGACAATCAAAACGACATGATACTTGGGAATTGTCTATTGAAGAAAAAGATTGGTGAAGGTAGTATCGGTCAGGTTTGGCTGGCATCACACAGAAAACTTGGTCATGATGTTGCCGTTAAGATTCTTAACAAAAAAAGTGCTTCAAATAGAAAGCTTCTAAAGAGGTTTTATTTCGAGGGTGAGCTTGCATCCAAGCTTTATCATCCGAACATCATTCATGTTTATGAGATAGATAAATCTGGTGATATTCACTTTATTGTTATGCAATACGTTGATGGCAAAACACTCTCAGAACATAATAAGAGCGACCGGGTGACTTTGAAAGAGCAGATTTATTGCATTTTACAAACACTTGAAGGTCTGCATTATGCTCATGCAAGAAATATTATTCATCGCGACATCAAACTTGAGAATATTATGGTTGATGCGGATGGCATAATAAGGATCACCGATTTCGGTTTTTCAAAGCATATCGGCAGTTCTAATATCACAGTTTCCGGCGACGTTTTCGGAACTCCTTATTATATGCCGCCTGAACAATGGGAAGATTCACGAAGTACTGATCAGCAGGCGGATATTTATGCAACAGGAGTTTGTTTTTACAAATTGATTTCAGGGCAATATCCAATCGAAGGTGAATCACCAGTACATATTTTCAGGAAAATGATGTCAGGGAAACGTTCGAATATCAGACAATTTGTACCTGATATCGATATTGAACTTGAAAAAATAATCGATAAAGCAATTGCTTTACGACGAGAAAACCGGTTTAAATCATCATTGGAATTCGGTTGGAAACTTGCAGAATATGCTCAAATAAAAGGTTGGTCAGATATTATTCCAAAGATTTTTTCAAAACAAGCTCAGGAAGAGAATTTAAAAAATCAGGAAACTCAAGAATTGTTAAAGAAAAAATCGCAACCAAAACATAAAAATATCAAGGTTGTGAAAAACTACGAAAAAACGCTGATGATTCACTGTGAACAGAAGCTTGATGGTGAAAGCCTCGAAGATATTGAGAAATTCCTTACACCCATTATTCGACGGGATAAAGTTCAGTACATAATATTTGACATTTCATCAGTATTAAAAATCACATCGCTTGGGTTTGCGACAATATTGAGGATAAACGAATTATTATTGAGACGTGGCGGCAGTATATTTTTGCTTAAACCGACAAAACAAGCAACTATCATGTTGAATATGATGTCAGTTGATACTTTAGTTCCAATTTTCAATAGAATATCTGAATTGAAAGATCATCTTAGTCCAGATTCACCAAAATAAACAAATAAATCGATTCCGTAGAAGACTAGATATAAAGGTTTCTTGCATATTTACATTTTAAATCATCGGTATCATCGCGAAATATGCCAGTTAATGAAAAAATTTCTCTAAACCGAAAAAATTGGTGAAATTTCCACGCTTCCTGTTATTTTGTGTTGTTTTATGTATGTGCTTGTAACACGAGATTAACCGATGATAATAATGAAGTTCGGCGGTGCTTCAATTGGTACACCCGATAAAATCAAAAGAATTGCCAGCATTGTGAAAGCAAACCTTTCAAGAAAACCTGTTGTTGTTGTTTCTGCATTCGAGAACGTAACAAACAAACTAATTGAGGTTGCGCAAAATGCACTTATGGGGGAGTTTGACATAACATCGATTATTGCTCAACATCATGACATTTGCGCGGAACTTGGAGTTGCCAGCACAATCATTGACGATTTATTTGATGAGCTTGACCGTCTGCTCACAGGAATCTCACTCATAAAAGAGCTTACACCAAGGTCGCTTGATTATGTTCAGAGTTTTGGGGAGAAAGCGAGTTCGCGGATTATTGCTGATTATTTCGCAAAGATTGATGTGTCTGCGAAAGCGGTTAACAGCTTTGATCTGGGGCTTATCACGGACAGCAATTTTACAAAGGCAAAACCACTTGCTGATATCGAAGGCACAATCAAGCAGAATATTCTAAAAATTCCAGAATTAGCGATTGTTACCGGTTTCATTGCGAAGAATATTGATGGTGAGATAACAACGCTTGGACGTAACGGTTCAGATCTCACTGCTACGTTAATTGGAAGTGCAATTGACGCGGAAGAGATTCAGATTTGGCGTGCTATCCCAGGAGTAATGACTGCTGACCCAAGATTTGTCGAATCTGCACAACCCATTGCGAAACTTTCCTTTGGTGAAGCTGCAGAACTTGCATATTACGGAACAAGGATTTTGCACCCAACAGCTCTTATTCCCGCAATGAACAAAAGCATTCCCGTACGCTCACTTTACATTTTCGAGCCGGAAAATCCCGGCACCCTCATAATCAAACACAGGGATGCCGACGATAATATCGTAAAATCGATTGCATACCGGAAAAAACAAATAATCGTCGATGTGGCATCTACTCAGATGTTGATGCAGTCGGGTTACCTTGGCAAAATCTTTGATATTTTCGCACGGAATGATGTTATAATCGACGTTGTAGCGACAAGTGAGATTTCAGTGTCAATTACGACGGACTCGCTTGACGGTTTGAATGAATCAATCAAAGAGCTTGAACGATTCGCTGAAGTCAAGGTACACGCAGAAAAAGCACTTATTGCCGTTGTTGGTGAAGGAATGAAAGAAACATGTGGAATTGCAGGTAAAGTGTTTAACATCATGAGCGAAGCAAAGGTAAATATTGAGATGATTTCGTTTGGTGCAAGCAAGTTAAATCTTGCATTTCTTGTAAATGACAGCGATGTAGGTACAGCAGTACGAATGCTTCACGAATATTTCTTTAACTCGAAATAAGTTAAATGGCTTTGGTTTACATGTCATTCTGAGCGTTGCGAAGAATCCTGGCAGAGCAAGGCATGTAAACATTCTTTTCTTTGCATCCCCGTTGCATATTTTACCGAATCTCCAGGTTTTAGAGATTGCGCCTTGAATCTGTAGGTTTTGCAGAGAAATCGGTGCTACAGGTTTCATTATTGAGACGTGGTAGGACAGGCATCAATTTAGCGATAGGTAGCGTTTTGCAAGCGTTATGCAGATAAATTCGATTTACTTTGCTATTAATTTGCTACGAAATCGATTTAGCATGAAATATGGACGAACTGCAATCATACAACTGCTTGTGTTGTGGTTTCGACTCCGCTCAA
>CAYZQB010000188.1:0-6035 GCA_964480395.1 uncultured Planctomycetia bacterium | reverse complement strand
CAGAAATCATACGCTGCGAAATCGAAAATCGGCGGTACGACAAAAAGACATCTCATTTGTTATAACTCGATTCAATGCAATTGTATTTCCCAAAAAATTTTGATTTTCGAATTAAAATAGTCAGGCAAAAAAAAATTTGTCATTCTGAAGGAGCTATTGCGACTGAAGAATCCAGGATTGTCATATGCAAGATAGAGATTAACATTTTTCATCATTTCCAACTAAATGTGTTGAATTAGATAATTGAAATAATCGAACATAATTAATTTTCATTGAAATCCAAATTTTAATTTCTTTAGCCTGGATTCTTCGCTTCACTCAGAATGACAAGAACCAATTATTTACAAATATTAAATCAGGAAGTTAATTTTTCGAAGACTTCATGATATTTCTGTGCGGTTTTATCGATGATTTCTTGTGGAATAGCAGGTGCAGGTGAATTTTTATCCCAGTCGGTACTTGACAGATAATCACGCACAATCTGTTTGTCGAAGGACGGCGTTGATTTACCAGGTGTATAATCCTCAATTGCCCAGAATCTGCTTGAATCAGGTGTCAGCACCTCATCCGCGAGATAAACTTCGTCGGTATCATCGGTTCCAAACTCGAATTTTGTATCAGCGATGATGATTCCTTTAGTTTCAGCGAATTCCGAACCACGATTGAAAATCTCTAACGATTTCTCTAGCAAAATTTCGGCTTTATCAGCACCGATAATCTCTTTCATTTCGTCGAATGAAATATTTATGTCGTGATCGCCCAGCACCGCTTTTGTTGATGGCGTAAAAATAGGTTCTGGGAGTTTCGAGCCAAATTCAAGCCCCGAAGGAAGTTTTATCCCCTTCAATCCGCCAGTTTCCTGATATTCCTTATACCCAGACCCTACGAGATAACCGCGGACAATGCATTCAACAGGTAATATCTTCAGTTTGCGAACGAGCATTGTTCGACCTTCAAGCATTTCTATATATTGTGTAAGATTCTCGCCGAAATCTACAATTTTGTCGGAAATGTAATGGGATTTCACAGAATCTGCGAATCTCTCGAACCAAAACTTTGAAAGCTGCGTCAGAATTATTCCCCGACCAGGCACTCCCTGCTCAAGCACGACATCGAATGCACTAAGCCGGTCGGTGGTTACAATCAGCAGATTCTCGCCAAATTCATAAATTTCGCGCACTTTCCCGCTTGAAACGAGCTTCAAACTAGCAATGTCAACCTTTGTAACCGCTTTATCAAGCATTGCAACTCCATCATAATAAAAGATGAATTGTACATGAAGAATTTAACAGTGCAAATATTTATAGGTAAGAAACATCACAGGCGGTCAACCTCGCGCAGATAAATGCCCGTTGAAAAATCGATTTTGTCGAGAACAGCACCATCAATCATTGTTTTAAGTTTTTTTCGTGTTCTGCTTGACATCGATGTAAATTTCAGTCCAAGTCGATATGCGTTATGTTCGTCGGATTTTTTTGACCAAACGACCTCAGCACAAGCATTCAGCCGTTGCTCCTCGCCGTTTATCCCAAATTTTACCTTAACCTTCTGTCCTTGAATCAGCTCCTCACGTGACATGAAAAAAAGACCACCCTCGGAAATATTCAGGACGAGATATTTATCGCTGAAATTGCCCAGCATGCCTGCAAACTTCGATTTTGCATACTGAATCCCAAGCCGTTTTATGCCGTATCTCTTGTTTTCTCTACGTTCTGTTCCGTCCCAGACCATTTATTCCTCTGTTTTTTCGGGGTGCAAATTATTATTACAATAAATATACATTCAATTTCAAATACTAATTGAAATTACTCCATATTCATATTAACTGATTTCAGAGTAAAAAGTTTGCGGAAAAATAACATATGAAAACAATTGCGATAATTCCAGCAAGATTTGCCTCAAAACGTTTACCCGGAAAAATGCTTTTGGCTGAGAGTGGGAAATCCCTTATTCAGCACACTTTCGAGCGTGTGAAAATGGCTTTGTGTTTTGACAAAATTATAGTTGCAACGGATGATGTTCGAATTTTCAATGCTGTCAAGGATTTTGGTGGAAATGCTGAAATGACTGATGTGAATCACAAAAGCGGAACGGATAGAATCGCTGAAGTTGTTAAAAAACGCAACGATTATGAAATTGTTGTCAATGTTCAAGGTGATGAACCGGAAATTGAACCAGCATTTCTTCAGCAACTTGTGGAGATAATGCAGGAGAATCCGAGGATTGAGCTCGCGACTCTTGCGTGTCCGATATCTGCTGAGAATGCAGAAAAACCAGCAGCGGTCAAGGTTGTCTGCACTCAGGATGATTTTGCTCTGTATTTTTCACGTGCGAAAATCCCATTTAATCGTGATTCATCGGAGGACGCAGAATATCTGCTTCATGTTGGAGTTTATGCTTACCGGCGTGAAACACTTCTAAGACTCTCGCAACTTCCTCAAACACCGCTTGAACATGCTGAGAAACTTGAGCAATTGAGAGCGCTTGAAAACAACATACGCATAAAAGTCATAAAAATCCTGCATTCAACCAAAGGCATTGATACTCGCGAGGATTATGAAGCATTCGTTAAAAGATGGGAAGATTTACAGCAATTATGACATAATGACATGAAATCCACGTTTTTGGTCAAATTGTCATCATTTTCAGTCAGTTATTCATGATGAATGTTTGCGGAAATATGGTTGGATTTGTGAAAAATAGGTGAATTCATCAAAAGAATCAGATTGCATTGTATTTGGCATGTTATATGCTGTTAATCTAAAATGATTTCTTAATTTTAATTGATTTCGGAGGAAAATATGGGCAGTATAGTCAAACCAATCGGTGACAACATACTCGTTAAAAGAGTTGGGGCGGAAACAGTTTCAAAGGGTGGAATCGTAATACCGGATTCAGCCAAAGAAAAACCGAAGGAAGGCAATGTTATCGCCGTTGGAGCAGGACGTCTTTTGTCAAACGGGAAACGCGTAGAATTTCAGGTCAAAGTCAATGATAAAGTACTTTTCACGAGCTATGCAGGCTCGGAATTTAAGATTGACGGCGAGGAATATCTCATAATGAGCGAGGAAGACATCCTTGCGATTATTGAGTAAAATTATTAACACATGACGATTTTCAATGAAAGAACTTTGAAAAGAACTTTGAAAAACGGACATGCTTTGATAAACTTCGTCGAATATTATGGGGAGGCTTGCTCGCTGGTCAATGGGTCAGGTCTTAACGGAAGCAGCCCAGCTGGATGTTGTGAGGGCTCCCCACCATTTTAGGCATGTCTGAAATCAAATTCCGAATACATAATTTATTACCGAATTATTTAAGGTCAGTATGGAACAAATTATTGTGATTTCAAGAGATAGATTCGGTAATACCGTAAATCAGATAACGATGCAGGAGTGGCGTACACTTGTTGAAACCCATGAAAGCATGATCTGGGTTGGTGCAGAATTGAAAGGTTTTAATCCGAAAACTCGCGAGGAAATCCTGCTTGAAGGAGCTGGTCTCGCAAAATATCACAGTGATGACGAAGATACGATTTTTAAGTACGAAAATGGTAGAATCGCAATTCATAATCCAACCGAAAGTGATATACCGAAAATGAAGGAAATCGCAGGAATGCTTGGAGCACAAGTTATCGACAGTCAAAACAAAATTTACTGAGAAAGATGTTTAAACAATAATAGGAGAAAGAAATGACGGCAAAAAAAATTATTTTTGAGCAGGAAGCTCGGGATAAAATCAAAAAGGGTATGAAAACTCTGGCACAAGCGGTGAAGAGTACGCTTGGACCACGTGGCAGAAATGTCGTAATCGAGAAATCATGGGGAGCACCAACGATAACGAAAGACGGCGTAACCGTTGCCAAGGAAATTGAACTTGAAGATCCTTACGAAGATATGGGTGCTAAACTTGTGCGTGAAGTAGCAAGCAAGACCAATGATATCGCAGGTGACGGCACAACAACAGCAACAGCGCTCGCTGAAGCAATATTCGAAGAGGGTTTGAAAAATGTCGTTGTAGGCGCGAATCCGCTTGGAATCAAAAACGGGATTAATAAAGCAATCAAAGCTGTCAGTAAACATCTGACAGAAAAATCGAAAGCAATTGATATTACAAATGATAATGAACTTTCGCAGGTTGGGGCGATCGCAGCAAACAACAATATGGAAATAGGGAAGTTCCTTGCAGAGGCGATTGCGAAGGTCGGCAAAGACGGTGTTATCACGATTGAAGAAGCAAAAGGAATTAAAACCTATGTCGATCTCGTTGAGGGTATGCAGTTTGACAAAGGTTATGTTTCACATCATTTCGCGCTGAAAAGCAATCCTGAGAAACTCGAAATTGAGCTTGAAGAACCATATATTCTCATTAACGAGAAAAAGATTTCGAATGCACGCGACCTTCTGCCAATTTTAGAGCAGGTCAAGGAAACCGGCAAATCATTGCTGATTATCGCTGAGGACATCGAAGGTGAAGCACTCACAACACTCGTTTTGAATCATCTTCGCGGAATCCTCAAGGTTGTTGCTGTGAAAGCACCAGGTTTTGGCGACAGACGCAAAGCAATGCTCGAAGATATTGCCCTTCTGACGGGTGGGACAGCATTGATGGAAGCACTTGGTTACACGCTTGAAAAAGTTGATATGACAATGCTTGGTCGTGCGAAAAAAATCAGAATCAATAAAGACAATACAACAATCATCGAAGGTGCAGGCGAATCCGAAGCAATTATGGCACGAATTGAGCAGATTAAAGCTGAAACTGAATCTGCGACATCGGAATATGACAAAGAAAAGCTGCAAGAACGGCTGGCAAAGCTTTCCGGCGGAGTTGCCCAGATTATGGTAGGCGCAGCGACGGAAATTGAAATGAAAAACACAAAAATGCTTATTGAGGACGCTTTGAATGCAACTCGTGCAGCACTCGAAGAAGGCATTCTGCCCGGAGGCGGCGTTGCTCTTCTTAGAGCACAGAAAATGCTGCAGGAATTAATACCCAGTATGCCTGAAGACGAAAAAGTCGGTGCAGGCATTGTTATGCGCGCGCTTGAATCACCACTTAAGCTTATTGCATCGAATGCCGGTGTTGACGGTTCGATTGTCGCGGAAAAGATTCGAATGAACGCCGATTATAACTTTGGTTTCAATGCTGACACTCTTGAATATGTGAATATGCTTGATGCTGGCATTATTGACCCGACAAAAGTCGTACGCATCGGTCTTGAGAACGCGGGAAGTGTTGCAAGCTTGCTTCTGACAACGGAAGCACTTGTTGCGGAAATTCCTGAGGAGAAAAAAGCAGAACCTCCGATGCCAGAATACTAGGATAAACTAATAAAATTCAAAGGCTTGTCATTCTCGTGAACACGGGAATCCAGCATTAAGTAATAATACATACTCATTTCATTGAAATTAAAAGGCGCAGCAATCTGTGCCTTTTTTATGTATAACAATAAGTAAATTAATTTACTTGTCATTCCCGCGAAAGCGGGAAACCAGCTAAGTGAATAAAGATTATGAAGATTTTATTCGATTAACTGTTTAGTATGAAATAAAATGAACATAACTAAAAAAATAATTGAGTTAATGTATATTATCGATATAATAGTCATACGTTAATGACATCTTGTTGATAATGATAAGGAATACAATGGGAAATTACAAAGCTATCGAGGAAAAATTACTTAAGAATTTTCATAATCATCAATTCTATATTGACCACGAAATACCGAAAGAACTAATCGTAAAATACTCGGATGAGATTAACTGGAAGTGGCTGTCAGAAAATCAGAGCATATCAAAGGAGATTAAGGAGATTGTTGTTATAGAAAAAAAATTACTTAATAATTTCCATAATCACCAATTCTATATTGACTACGATATACCGGAGGAATTAATCGAAAAATACTCGGATGAGATTAACTGGAAGTGGTTGTTAGAAAATCAGTGCATATCAAGTGAATTACTTGATAAATACTCTTGCAAAATTGATTTTGACACTGACGAAGAAGAACCAAAGACAGTATTCCGAGATGA
>CAYZQB010000187.1:0-6041 GCA_964480395.1 uncultured Planctomycetia bacterium | reverse complement strand
CGTCCTTGATGCTCGTATCCGCCTGCTTAAGCTGCGTTACAATCTTCATAATCCGATTCTTCACATCGTCGGGCGTATATTTTGTGAAATTTCGCAGCTCGCTGTCAACGATTTTCATAATTTCTATCGTTTTATCCAGCACTTCCGTAGGGTATCTGCGCTTTTCGAGTTCGCGTTTGAGCTTTTCCGCGCGGTTTAGCACATCAGTCTGTTTGCCCTGCAGACGCCGCATTGTTTCCTTGAGTTCCGGATTCGACTCACCCCGAACGCCCTGACCGCCATCGCCCGAAAGCTTTCCGCCGCCCGTCGCACCACCAACAGCATCGTTCGATTTATCCTTCACCTGTCCGGTTTCAGGCGCAGTGCCGTCATCGCGCGTGGGTGTTTTCCTTCCGCCGCGTCCCCCTGTCGCTTCCTTCGCAACAAACTGACCGCTTGAGCGTCCTGTGCGTCCCTCGCCCGACCTTCCGCCGATTTCCGACGTATTCGGCATCTGATTGCCGGTAACTCCCTTGGCACTCATATTTGAGATTGGTCCGTCAAGAGCATCCCAGCCGGCACCTTCGTCGAGGTTGTCCATCCAGCTTGAAGTTACGTCGTCAACTTCGTCCGTGATATCCTCCTCAGAATCTATCAAATCCCCGATAATATCCTCAAGTTCGTCAGGCAAATCACTCAACGGCACGTCGTATTCCTCTGTCGGCTCTTCCATCTCCCATTTAATATAATCCCGCGTGTCGCTGAGCCAGCGTTCCAGATTATTCTCCAATTCCTCAGCGATTTCCAGCCCTGCTTCCTCACGAGTTACCGCAACTGTGATATTCTTCTTCACAACTTCGTCGCTGGCATTGCGCACTTCCTGATATATCTGATTCAATTCGTCGGTAACTTCGGAGCACGAGAAATCCTGGTCAGGAAGTTTTGATAAATCGTTACGCATATCTTCGAAAAACTTCGCCCAATCATCTTCTGCCTGCTTACATTCTTCCCAGATTTTGTCATCTTCTTCCGTCCAATCTTCTTCCGCTTTCTTACCGAGTTCCTTTGTTAGCTCGATAATACGCTGTTGTTCTTTCTTAAATTCATCAAGCTTATCCTTGAGATTTTCGAGTTTTTCCTGCACGTTTCGTGAAAGGTCGAAGTTTTCCTTGTTTTTAGACAAATCATCCTCGATGTCTTCTTTTTGTTTAAGCATTGTCAAAAGTGCAAGAATTTTGTTAATTATTTCATCCTGTAACGGGACGATTTTATTTAGAGTATTAATTTGCTCTTTTTTCACAGTCGATTTAACTAATTCGGAAGAAAGTTTGATGATTTCGTACGCAGCACCGCCAGCAAGTTCATCGAGAATCTTGGGTGCATCTTTTTTTGGGAATTCTTCTACATTTGCAATTTTTGAGATTTCAACTATTTCTTTGCGAATGTCCTTTTGTTCTGTGTCCAATAACACAAGCGTTTCCTCAATTTTACGTATTCTATCTTTATTTATCCTCTTTATGAGCAATTCAGTATCTTTTTTAGTCAATCTCTGCTTATTCAGCAACAAATTCAAGCGCAATAATACATCTGACAATAGCTTTTCAGACTTTTCATCAACAACATCAGGTTCAGTGATAAGAATCTCAATTGCGCGTGATTTCGAGTATTTCTCGATTTCCGAACGTTCAGGATTGTAATCTGTTGCTTCAAAATGCACGGAAACTGTCTCGCCAACCTTAAATTCAGGTTCATTTAATTCAAGCACAAACTTCGACGACATCTGCTGTTTCACGTTCTTCGTATCCAGATTGTTAAACAGCACCCGCTCATCTTTTCTGTCCGCATGCTCAATAATCATCCTGATTTGCTCTATGCCAAAATCGTCGAACACCCGAAGCATCAATGACATGCTTGTATTTACGGGTTGACGCAGCGAATTCTGAGTCGGAGTAATGATTTTAATTTGCGGTAACAGGTCGGGCAAAACCTTGATGTTTCGTTCTTTCATCCTTATAGATTCTCTACCATCAGAATTCACAAGCAGAATCCTGAAAACATCATTCGCAGTTAATTCTATATTAACTGCAAAAACATCTTCAGTACCTATCAATTTCCTAAAAGTAAGAGATTCTTTCTGCGATGCTAAACATAGTTTTGCTGATTTTAGCGGTTGCGAACTTTTCATATGCAAAATTGCAGTTGAACCGACTAACGCAATAATATCTCCCTGAAAGTCCTCAATAATATCATCTTTTTTCTGAGTATATTCAGGATACTGCAGACGGAGTGAGAGTTTCTCAATCTTCGGAAGCTCAACAACCGTAACGTTTATAATCCTGCTACGCTTATGTCCTGACGCAACAAAATACTTGAAATCTTTCTGAACATTCTTGAAAACGTAAGTAAAAGTATTGCCGTTGAAATTCATCGGACGTCTATCTTCACTGTCTGCATAAATCGTGTCATAAACAAACGCTTCAGATGCCCCAGAATCCTCGTCAGGGATTGCATTCACGTCAAAATCATCCCCTATCACGATTTCAAAGTCTTGTTCTGGTGTCAGCATCCATCCAAGAGTCTCCGTCATTCGCGTTGAGATTGCGAAATCATCGAGTAAATATCCAAGTGTAAAAAAATGTTTCATCGCACTAATGACATGTCCGCCAGCAAACACAACTGTTCCGGAAAACATTAGAATTACTGCAAAAAGAACGAGTGCGAGTTTTTTTACAATGTGCCAGTGTATTTTGCTGTTAAATTCGCTGCTTTTTTGATTCAAATACATCGCAGCATCACGCGTTATCTGCTGTGCAATGAAACCCTGGAACGCCTGATTATCCTTATTTTGCTCGGTTATTTGCAGCGAATTAATTAAAAGGTTCTCATGGTCATCAAATTTTGTCTCAAGCAGCAACGCTTTCTGCTCAATATTCATGTTCTTTACAAATTTAAAATTTTGCTTGAATAGTCTGTAACCTAGGAAAATTGCTGCGGAGATGATACAAAGCCAGAAAATTTCAACAAAAAGCGATGAAGGATAAAAGGTTATGTAAAGCGGGTAAATTATTGCCAGCATGAAGGTAACAAAAAGCATCGATATCAATAAAATCTTAACCACGTGAAACCTGCGAAACTTCGTGCTGAAGTCCGAAAGCCCCGTCTCAAGCTTACTCCGTGCATCTGTATATTTCAGTCTCTCTTTTTGCATTTTGTCCTCAATTATTCATCGGTTTTAGTTAAATCAACAGTTTGCACCGATTTTTTCTTGCTGATTTCAATTCCTTTTAATTTCTCCTCAATTACCGGCAAATGCCCCGTATCCGCATCAATACAGACCTCCCTGAACAAATAAATCCGTTTGTCAATCACCCATTCATCCTCTGACAAGTGCAGAAGCCAGATTTCAACGCGTCTGGGAAGATGCGCATGTTCTCTGTCAGACGCATCGAGATGAGTTTTCTTAATCCGCTCTTTAAGCACAACTGCAACCGCGGAACCACGCCAGCCGGAAACTTCAAGCACCCGGATGCGGTCAAAGAACTCACTTCTGCCAATTTGCTTCTGTATTTTGTCATTGAGCGTGATTTTTTCTGTTGCTGATATCTCTTTTTCCTCATCATCCGTTGCATTTTCAGGCTTTAACGCACCTGCATTCAGAAAAATCGTCTTCTCGCAGACGATGCAAAGGTCATAAATATCCTCTGGAAGATTTTTAAGCTCAAACTTGCTATTCTCGGTATCAACCTTTGCTATAAACGTTCGCTGATGATTTCGCCCGTAAGCAATCACATTTTGAAGCTTTTCGCCAACGCGGATAGCCCCTGAAATCTTACCTGATGCGATTTTCACAGGCACACTGAAAAATATCTCCTTAATATGCGTGAGTTCATCAAGGTCTTGCCCTTCTTTGCCATGTATGTCCTTGCGGAAGTCAAATCTTTGAGGTTGCTCATCTTTTTTCATCAAATATATTTGAAATGTAGATTCGCCCTTAATTTCCTCGCCATTTGCGAAATAAATGAGAATACTCAGTTTTTTGCGAGGCGAATATTTACCTGTCCATTCCTTGATTTTTTTACCTTCTTCTGGGAAAAAAAATGTCTGCTCTTGCTCAGCAAATTCGACACTCACCACGATTTTGCAGATTTCGCTGAGCTGCAATTTCATCTGCTTCTTTTTTTTATCCTTCAGCTCATAATTGAATTTTATCGGTGTCCGAATCAGCAACTCACCTTCGTACCTTGTGCCGTCAGACATGAGAATATATCCTTTACGTTTCTCAACAGCCTGTGCTTGTAAGCACAAAAAGACAACAAATAGTGCTGTGAACGCAGATAATATAAGATTCCTCATAAATTCTCCACCAACCACAAGAGGTTTTAAACACGTAAAATGTTTTTGAGTTGCGGAATTTTTCCATACATATTATATGATATTATTTTGATATATTTTTGTTTAATTTTGTTTATGTTTTGAATCTTGGAAATAGAAACCTGATATGCTTAAGCAACAACCAATAACAATTAAAACAAGATTGCCGTTCATACCGCTTTTATTCTGCGCAATTGCAGGTATTTTTGCGGGAGAGTATTTAATTAATTTTAAGATTTCTTGTATATTAACATGTGTACTCTTTACACTGATAATTTTTACATTGTTTACAAAAAACAAGTTTTTTCGTTATATTTCACTTCTTCTTACAATTATGGTTTTATTTTCATTCTATTATTCTTATAGATATATTTCAGATGTTGCTCAGCAAAATTTATTTAATAATCAAGAAAAAACTCCAATTATGGCACGAGGATATCTACTTGACCTACCTTTGCCTATAAAATTTTCAAACGATGCTGAAGTTGATTCAATTTACGCTTCAGAGGATGATTATTTTGAATTTGAGTATTCAATATCCGAATTGTATTCGTTTCGTTTCAGGGTCTGCGAATATTTTGACGGTAAAAATTCAATTCAAACTGATGAAACTATACTTATTTTTGCAAAAAATGGTTTTCCGGAATTACCGACAAATATAAAGATAGAACTTCCTCTACGTGTGTATACACTTGTGAAACCGTCTAATCCTGGAGAGTTTGATTATGGAAAATATCAGCGTGAAATAGGTATAATGCGTTACGCTGATTATAATATTCAGCATGATTTTAAGGAGATAGAAACGCAACTGATTTATAATTATTCTCCACAAAGATTTGCGATTAATACGAGAGTTGCATTGACGAAGTTAGCTCTAAAGCTACCGTCCAAGCATTCCGCTTTATTTCTAACGTTGACGATTGGTAATACAACTATGCTTAGCAAGAGTACGCGAGATAAATTTAGGTTGACCGGAACGCTTCACCTTCTTGTTATTTCTGGCTTGCACATTGGTTTTCTCGTATTTATTTTAGAATTTTTATTGAAATTTCTTAGAGTAAGTCAACGTAAAAAAGCAATTATTCTGCTATTATTATTAATTTTCTATTGGCTTGTTGTTGGTTATAAAATCAGTATTACACGTGCCATAATAATTGGAATTATTTACTATGTCGGGCAATTATTAAGGAAACAAGTTAAATTTACGAATGTTCTCGCTGCCGCTGCTTTCTTCGTAATCATTCTCAATCCTTATGAATTATTTCACATCGGGTTTTATCTATCATTTTCTGCAGTGTTCTTTATTAAATTTTTATTTATTAATATATACAAATCAATATTTATTCAAGATGATTCTAGTTCTGATTTCTACAAATGGCAAGGTTTTTTCAATTTTCTTTCGTTTTTATTTAAAGATATTAACACTAAAGGTACTATAACCGTTGAATCAGATTTTTTTGTTTCAAAATGGTGCCGATTTTTAAGATTTATCGGAGCATATTTTAGAAACAGCATTAAACTTACACTCGCTGGTGTTATCGGGACGATGCCTATAATTTGGTGGAAATTCGGTATAATCACACCTGGTGCATTTATTATGAATTTCATCGCGATACCGTTAATGTTGTGGATTCTTGGTTTCAGCATGTTGGTATTTGTTTTGGAATTATTTCTAAATGCAGTAAATACAA
>CAYZQB010000186.1:0-6057 GCA_964480395.1 uncultured Planctomycetia bacterium | reverse complement strand
CATCGAGAATCAAAACAGTGGGATTAAACGCAAGTGCCCGTGCGAAAGCAACAAGCTGACGCTGACCTGTCGAAAGCCCGATACCGCCTTCGTGAATCACAGTCCTGAAACTTCGGGATAATTTTTCGATGAAGGGCAAAGCAAAAACCTTGTCAGCAGCCCAGCATACTTTTTCGTCATCAATATTTTTCTCACCAAGTCGTATATTCCTCTCTATTGTGCCAGCGAAAAATAACACATCCTGCAAAACGAGAGCAAAATAGCGGCGTAAAGGTTGAATTTGATATTCTCGAATATTTCTGCCATCTATAAGAATCTGTCCTTTTTGAATATCGTAAAACCGCATTAGAAGATTGATAATCGTTGTTTTACCACCACCTGTTGGACCGACAATTGCAATTGTTTCTCCCTGTTCGACTTTCATCGAAAAATCCTTCAGCACCCAGTTGAACTCAGTGTCATCCATTGAATCAACATTCTCATCATAGCTGAACCAGACGTTTCTAAACTCAATCACACCTTCAATCTTCTCAGGATAATATTCCCCCGATTTCACCTCAATTTCAGTGTCCATAATCTTGAAAATACGCTCCGAACTCGACATCGCTGATTGCAAAATATTGTATTTCTCAGCAAGTGCTCGCAAAGGTTCAAAAAGTAAACGTGTCCAAAAGTAAAACTGTGTAAATTCCCCGATTTTATATGCACTTGCGGATTCTAAACCTATTGCTGTAACAATTCGCATACCACCAAAATAAATCAGACCGGCAACAGCAAGCGTCGAGAAAACATGAATTGTAGGCGCGAAAAACGCAAAATTCTTTATCATCTGAAATGCTGACTGAATATAATCCTTGTTCAATTCCTGAAGCTTCTGGTTGGCTTTTTTTTCTTGGCAGAAAACCTTGGTAATTCGTGCACCTGAGAACGATTCGCTGATGAACGAATTGATAACAGCAATCTTTTTGCGCATTGCCCTAAACGCGCTGCGGATTCTGTTTCGGATAATCCATGAAAAAAGCAAAAGAAAAGGTGTAACTGACAGCACAATCAGCGCGAGTTCCAAATCAATTATAAGCATAACAACAACAATTGTGAAAATCTTTGCAATATCAGCCAAAAGTTCAACAATCCCTGATGTAAAAAGCTCGTTAAGCGTCTGAATATCTGAAGTTACACGTGTTACAAGCCGACCTACAGGATTTTTATGAAAAAATCGCAGTGATAAATTCTCGATATGGTTGAAAAGTTCGACTCGAATATTATGAATAATCTTCTGTCCCAGCAGATTCGCAAAAAATGTGTTGCCCCAGTTAAGCACGAATATAAATGTGATATAAACTGCGAAAAATACGATGAATATATAAAATTCGTTTATAATCCCTGGTTTATCGGGATTTTTAATCATGTTCGAAAATGGACCATCAATAAAATGACCAAGTAATGCGGGCCAAATAACCTGAACTGCTGAGAGAGAAATAGTAATAGTCAGCACAAAGGCAACAAGCCCTTTGAATTTGCTCATATAACGCAGTAAGCGTTTCATCAATCTTGCATCGTATGCTTTCCCGAGAATCTCGTCCTCAACGAAAAATGCACCACCGCTTGCTGTCATTTTACCCATCTAAACCCCGGTTCAAATCAAAGGATTATCATGCATGCAGAAAGTATTTGCATCTTTATGTTTAACATACTTACACAAATTATATAATGCTCAATACTGGTTCAGTATAACTTCTGGTTGGAGATGTTAAATGATTTATTTGGATTATGCAGCAACATCTTTCCCTAAAGCACCCGGTGTTGGTGATGCAATGAAAATGTTTATGGAAACCTCAGCTGGCAATCCAGGCAGATCAGGACATAATTTGTCAATTGCTGCAAGTAAGCTTCTATATGATGTACGTGAAGCTCTTTCGTACCTTTTTAATCTTTCGAATGTTGAAAAAGTCATCCTTACATATAATGCAACATATGCTTTGAATATTAGCTTTAATATGCTTCTGAAACCTGGCGATACAGTTGTAACATCGAGCATGGAACACAATGCTGTCATGCGACCTTTGCGAGCATTAGAACAAAAAGGAATTAATCTTGATGTTGTTCCTAACAATCCTGACGGCACAACCGATTTAGCTGGATTTAAAAGCGAGATTACAGAAAAAACAAAGCTTGTCGTTGTTAATCATGCGAGCAATATTATTGGGATTATCCAGCCAATTCGTGAGATCGGAAAGATAGCACATGAACATGGTGCATTGTTTTTAGTCGATTCAGCACAAACAGCAGGGGTTTTGCCCATCGACATGCAAAAGGACAATATCGATTTGCTCGTATTTACCGGACATAAGGGTTTGCACGGTCCAACCGGTACAGGCGGATTGCTAATCAATGATTCTGTTGATATTGATTCACTTGAACCTTTTATTTTGGGGGGAACAGGCAGCAGGTCGGAAGAAGAATGTCAGCCGGTTTACATGCCTGACAAACTTGAAAGTGGAACACATAATACAATAGGTTTTGCAGGGCTTCTCCATGCTATCGAGTTTATCAAGGAAAAAGGCATAGACGAAATTTATAAGTATGAAATGGCTCTTACTCAAAGATTATTCGCAGGTTTAAGCGAGATTCCAGAAATTAAAATCTATGGTAATAAGGATATTACTTTAAGAACTGCAGTTATATCAATAAACATCGAAGGTAAAACCTGCTCGGATGTTGGAGATATATTGAACAACGAATACGGTATTATGACGCGTATTGGCTTGCATTGCGCACCATCAGCACATAAAACGCTTGGCACTTTCCCGCATGGCACGGTTCGGCTGGCACCGGGCTTATTTACAACTGAAAAGGATATTGAAGATGCAATTACTGCGTTGAAAAAAATCAGCGAAATGTAATTTTTGTACCTATTTTGTTGTACGATTCCGACAATGCGACATATGTTTGGTGAGGAGAAAACAATGTTAACTTGGGCGTTTCTTGGCTGGATGCTTTTTATCAATATTGTTTCATTTTCTGCAATCTGGAGTGATAAACGCAAAGCTGCAAAGGATAAATGGAGGATCCCT
This sequence comes from uncultured Planctomycetia bacterium, assembly GCA_964480395.1. Classification (GTDB taxonomy): domain Bacteria; phylum Planctomycetota; class UBA8742; order SKZP01; family CAYZQB01; genus CAYZQB01. The sequence continues at coordinate 2,983 of CAYZQB010000186.1, read as the reverse complement.
GAAAAACGCTTGTTTCTTCTCGCATTTCTCGGTGGAATCATTGGACACATCTGGGCTATGCGGAAATTTCATCACAAAACACGGAAAGCATCCTTTCTGATATTCACCTTCCTGCTGATTCTGGTAAACGCATTTTGGTGGTATCTTTTCGCAACACAGATTCTATTCTAAGAATTTGAAAATAAGTCATTCAGTCTTCGCATTGATTCTTCGATATTTTTTTCGCTTGTAGCAAACGAGAATCTGACAAATTTATCCTGCCCAAACGCCTGCCCGGGTACAATTGCAACAAGTGCTTCCTTAAGACACACAAGACAGAAATCATTAGAATCATTGATTTTTGTGCCGCGGATTGTTTTTCCTATCCATTCGCTTATATTTGCGAAGCAGTAAAATGCACCTTCTGGTTTGCGACAAGTGATTCCCGGTAGTTCGATGAGTAGTTTGTACATCAGGTCTCTACGCTGATGAAAAGCTGTTTTCATTTGTTGAAGCGGTTCCTGATCCCCATGCAGTGCTTCAATCGCTGCCATCTGAACAAACGATGATACGCCAGTGTTCATGTGCCCCTGCATTTTCTTTGCTGCATTTACAAGCTCAGCTTTGGCAGCAAGGTACCCAATGCGCCAGCCTGTCATCGCATATGCTTTTGAGAAACCATTTATGAGAATTGTGATGTCCTTTGCTTCTGGGACAGCGTTTAGAATCGATTTATGCTCACCCTCGAAGACGAGTTTTTCATAAATTTCATCAGCGATAATCCAGAGCTTGTGTTCAAGAGCAAATTCTGCAATAACTCGAAGCTGTTCCTCTGTGTAAACCGTCCCTGCTGGATTAGAAGGTGAACTGTAGATTATTGCATGAGTTTTTGGAGTAACAGCTTTTTCGAGGTCTTCAAGTGTGGGTGCAAAATTGTTATCTTCGTACGTTGGAACATAATTTACCTGTGAGTCAGCAATTTTGGCGATTTCTGGATAACTCACCCAATATGGAACGGGAATCATCACATCGAAATCTTGGCAAAGCACCGAATTCATCGCCAAAAAAATCGCCTGTTTTGCACCTACGGTAACGAGAATATTTTCAGGTGTGTATTCAATATTGTTTTCGATGTGCAGCTTATCGGCAATCGCTTTTCGAAGCTTTGGGAATCCTGGAACAGGAGGATAATGGGTGAAGCCGTCATCAAGTGCTTTTTTGCCGGCATCAATAATATGCTGAGGCGTTGTAAAATCGGGCTCACCTGCACTTAACGCAATTACATCTTTGCCCAAATCTCTCAAACGTTGTGCTTCCATGGTTACTTCAAGAGTACCTGACGGGCTGATGTTATTGACTCTCGGTGTTAATTCAAACATATTTTTTCCTCCAGAATGAAAAAGTTATTTATATCAAGCGACACACAAAAATATATGCCCTTTGACCTTGGTTTTATTATTTTTTGTGATTATTTCAGATTATTAACTTATAATTGCAAACATGGAGTTGTTAAGAATAATTTATTGATTTACATCAAATATATCGTTTAATTATGCGATAAAAATTTAATGAAATAGGAGTTTCAAATGACAGACAGCAAAGACAAGAAAGATACTGAAGAAAAAGAACAACAATCTCATAGGCGAAAAAGTATTGAGGAACAAGCAGAAGAAATCAGCGATGTCAAACTTCCTCCGATATTTGTGATTGTCGCTGGGATTGTGATATGTTTAGTTTTAATTTTTGCTCTGATAAAACTTGTGCCGGGTATGCTGAATAAAGACGAAGCCAGAAAATACATTTCTACCAAACCCGAAAATAAGGATAAGGATAAGAATAAAGATAAGAATAAAGATAAAATCAAGGACGATAATGCTAAAAAACCCAAAGGTGATTATAAAATCGTCAAAGCACCAGCAAACCCGCGGATAAAAATTGTTACGAACATGGGCGACATGACAGTTGAGCTTTACGAAGATAAAGTGCCAAACACAGTTGCAAACTTCGTCGAGCTTTGCCAGAAGAAATTTTATGATGATATTCGCTTTCACCGTATTATCAAAGGTTTCATGATTCAGGTTGGATGCCCATTTGCCAAAGGCAGAATTACACCTGATGCTGGCGGTGGTGATGCAGGCTACAAATTTGCAGATGAAATCTGGTCAGGACAGTCTTTTAATGAAAAAGGTTTGTTAGCGATGGCAAATAGTGGTCCTGACACCAACGGCTCGCAGATTTTTATCATGCATGGAAATGCGGAATGGCTTAATGCAAAGCATACAATTTTCGGTGAAGTTATCGAAGGTTTGGGCGTTGTTGATGAGATTGCATCAGTATCTACGGGGCAAAACGACAAACCTCTTACTGACGTTTATATAAAATCAACGCAAATCCTTCAGCTTCGCGACCACGAATACAAAGTCAAAAAACTTGGTAGGTAGAAGTTACAATCAAACCTCAGGTTTTTGCATATTCTCTGCATCGATTATCGGAAAATCTGATAATTGTTGGATGGGAATGCTTCATTCATTACTTTTATCGGAAGTAAACAAACTTATAAGAAATAATTCTTTGACACCAAAACAAATACAACGTATATGATTACTTGATAATTGAGAATGAGACTCAAAAACTTTCGAAAGGAATTATCCATGACAAAGTATGATGTAATTATTGTTGGAGGTGGTCCTGCTGGTGTAACAGCAGCAATCTCAGCCAGAAACACCAATCCTGACAAAGCAATTGCCCTTATCCGATGCGATAAAATCGCAATGATTCCCTGTGGAATTCCCTATATTATGCATTCACTTGATACAATTAATGACAACATCCTACCAGATGCACCCCTTGTGGCTCACAATGTTGATTTAATCATTGATGAAGTAACGGGTTGCAGCGGTAAAAGCATTACACTGAAAAGTGGAAATACACTGGAATTTGATAAACTTGTTTTGGCTACTGGTTCCGATCCTTTTGTTCCACCAATTACTGGAAGAGATAAAAA
>CAYZQB010000185.1:0-6087 GCA_964480395.1 uncultured Planctomycetia bacterium | reverse complement strand
ATTGAGTTCGAAGTCGTCGAATAGGTTGACTTAAAACCTTGGTGAATATTCGTGTTCTTAGTGGTTAAAAATTATTTTTTTCCTAATGCATGTGGGAGAGGGTTTGCGGGTTTTTTGGCGGACAGGTGGACAGCTTCGGACGGGCAAACCTCGACACATGTGCTGCAAGAGAAACAATCAGGTATCACCTTCTTGTTCTTGTGCAAAATCGCAGACATCACCGTTGATGGACAAGCTTTTTCGCAAGCTCCGCAGTCGATGCACTTATCATAATCCACACGAATCCTATAGATACTCAGTTTTTCAAACAGCCAGCCGAACAAGCCGAACGGGCAGAAAAAATGACACCAGGGTCGATAAACAAACAAACTCGCAATCAAAAGTATGCCGATAAAACTCCCACCAATCCACGCAATTACGCCTGGCTTGAAAATCTTGAACGGGTCAAAATGTTCGAATAAATCCATCGCCCAGACAAATGCGGTTACAAACATCCCAGCAAAAACAAGGATTCTGACCGAATTCGTAATAACAAACGGAATTTTATATTGTCTGAAAATGCCCTTAGTATCTTTTTTGTTGCGGTTTATACGGAATATGAAGTCTTGGAAAACACCGAATTGACAGCCCCAGCTGCAGATGAATTTATTCGCAAGCACCACCATCAGCAGGAAAACAACAAGTGCAATCAGACGCGGAAAGAAAACAACACCGCTCTTGCCAAGTAAATACACAGCATCTTTTATTGTTCCCATGGGCGACGGGTCAGAACCCATGATTATACCGAAGATTACGATGGAAATGCCATACAAAATTATTCGTTTCCGCGCTGTGATTTTCTTCGCAACAAACAATCTAAACACGATAAACAGGAAAATGACCCAAAGCACAAATTTCGGAAAGATTTTATACCAGTTCTTGGATTCCTCCTCCGCATGTAACGCTGCAAATTTATTGACTCTGTTTGAAATCTCAACATCAGTTAGCTTAAGCGTTGGAATTTTTTTTATAAGATCTTTCTGAGATTTTAGCTTAAAGATTTCTTTGAGTGCTTTATTCTGGATATTGTTAGCTTTGGCAAATTCCATGAATGTCATCGAATCATCAACTTTGATTTCGATTTTATCTGGAATTTCTTCGCCTTTCCCACCCCATATTCTTGTGGATACAAATGATAGTAATACAACAAAAATAATCATGAGAATAAATAATATTAATACAACCGATTTCCGCATAAGATTCTCCTGCAATTCTTTTCTTACAATGATACTATTTTAAATAATAATTAAAAGTTATGAGGTGAAAATGCCGGACTGCAGGGATTACAAGTCGTTTATGGTGATGGATGTGCTTGATCGTGCGTCCGAATTGGAACATCAAGGCAATCATATAATTCATCTTGAGATTGGTGAGCCGGACTTTGACACACCCAAATGCGTTAAAGATGCTGCACTCAAGGCAATGCAAGACAATAAAACACATTACACTGCATCCATGGGTATCATAGAGCTGCGGGAAGCGATATGCGAAAATTATAAGATAAAATATGGTGTTGATATTTGTCCTGAACAGATTTTTGTAACTTCAGGCACTTCGCCTGCACTTCTGCTAGCTTTTTCACCAATTCTGAAGAATAATGAGAAGGTTTTACTCTCGAATCCACATTATGCATGTTATCCAAACTTCATAAAGTATGCCGGTGGAACGCCCGTGTGTATTGATGTTCTTGAGGAAAACGGATTTCAGCTTGATATTGACCAACTGACATCACACATTGACCGAAACACTCAGGCAATATTAATAAATTCACCATCGAATCCCACTGGGCAAGTTATTTCTGTTGAGCATCTTAAATCTATCGCGAATCTTGGCATTACGGTGGTTTCTGATGAAATATATCACGGGTTGACGTACGCAGGTGATGCTGACTCGATTCTTCAGCATACAGATAATTGCTTCGTTCTAAATGGCTTTTCGAAGCTCTATGCGATGACAGGCTGGAGAATTGGTTACATTATTGTGCCCAAAAAATTCGCAACAACGATTTCAAAACTAAATCAGAGCTTCTTTATCTGTGCAGGATCTGTTGCCCAATGGGCAGCAGTGGCAGCATTAAAAAATGCAGATGCAGACATTGAACACATGCGCAAAACCTATAATGAGCGGAGAAAGCTTATGATTCATAAATTACGCGAACTCGGATTCACTATCTCAGTTGAACCGACTGGTGCGTTTTATGTCTTCGTGAAAGCAGAGCATCTCAAACTTGGTCACGACTCGTTGAAGCTTGCCTTTGATATTCTTGAGAAAGCGCATGTGGGGGTTACGCCAGGTGTTGATTTCGGCACAAAAGGAGAAGGTCATCTTCGCTTTTCCTATGCAAACTCTGTCGAAAACATCGAGGAAGGTTTAATCCGACTTGCAAAATACATAGAACAACAGGATTGAAAGTTAAATATGTAAAACAGCATGTCATTTTTTCGATGAAAATCCGCATGTGCGATAAATTAAATATGTTGACATAGCTCAGTAAGTACACCACCTGTAGCTTTAGGATGCAGAAACATAATTTTCAATCCACCAGCACCAGTTTTTGGAGCATCGTACAATGCTTGATATCCAAGACTTTTCATATGCTCTGTCATCTGCACAACATCATCAACTTTGTATGCAATGTGGTGAATCCCACCTCGACCACCGTTTTTCTCGATGAATTTCCCGATTGTACCTTCATTTTCGGTCAACGGCTCAAGCAATTCGATGTGTACTCCGGAGATTGCAAGCTTCAGCACGCGCACCTGCTGATCTTCTACAACTTCGGTTTCCAGCTTTTCAAGACCAAGCCCGTCAGCATAAAACCTTGCACCATCTTCAAGTGATGTAACCGCAATTCCGATATGATCTATCTGCATTTATACCTCTAAATATTTTTTAGTATTTATAGCAAAACGTTATTTTTTTTCAAGTTTATGTAAGCATTATGGGGTTTTTTAGTTAAAAATCATTTTTTGAAATAAAATAAGAGAAAAATCTGTTTAAAAGTTACAAAACGCAAATTTATGCAATGATAAATATGATAATAAAGCTAAATAATATTATAAGCGTAGTTACATTTTAAGGCATAAATTAATATGGATATAAGATCAATTACATTAATTTCGAAATATTTAAATCTAGACGATTTTAAGACTTATGGCAGTATTATCGATTATAATAATCCGTCAAGTTTTAAATCTGATAATGATTCCACTTATAATATTCGAATAATTGAGATTATAAATTCAGACTCTAAGATGAATGTTTTACGTTGTCATCAGAATTCTCAAATTTTAATGATGCCTCTTGAGCACGTGAAATACTACCTTCCAGTAGGACCAGCAATTGATATTATGCGAACACGACCGTTTCCCGGCACTAATGAGATCAAAGTCTTCTATTCTGAGGGAATGCAGGGATTCATACTAAATACTGGAGTTTGGTACTCAAAACCCATCGTAACCAAGTCATCACTCTGGCTTGAGATTTGTAGGGATTTTAATTTTGAAGAGCGTAATTATGAAAACATTCTGAAAGTCAATTTCTTGCTTGAACCCCCGAATTAACCTGACTTATCAGAAAATCAGCAAATTTAGCATAAACTCTACATCTGAACTTGAACAACCATTTATGGTGTGTATGCGTATATTTCCGTTGATTCCAATTCACCATTAGTAATATAAATTCTACCCATACATTCAACGTTTTGTGAAGAATATGAATATCCTGTTTCTATTGGGCAGTTAGCATAATTCGAAGAGTTCCCAGTAAAAGTTGTGAAATTAAACTTCTGCAAATTGTCCTTGTTATCAACCATATATGCTGATTCAATAATCAATCCATATTGCATTCTTCCAGTTCTTTGAATTGTATTGCCGACGGTTACAGAAGCTTCACCAGTGATTGTATCATATTCACGAACTTCGTTCATCAAACCATAATAATAACCACCGAAAAGATACATTTTTGACATATAGCTGATAAAACCCATAGCACATGCTCCAAGAGCAATATCTGCCTTGGATGTCCACGATCCGCTTCCACCGCCAGAACCAGGTGTGAATTCATATACTTTTGTCTCATAAGGGCTTGCACCACCAAGGATATATATCTTGCCGTCATGCACACCACATGTTGTGTTATATTGCCCACCCATGGGCATATATGCATCTGATGTTATTGAATTTGTTGTAGCGTTGTATCTTTCAACAGAACCGATTGTTGAGCCAGTTGAAAATGAGTTTGATCTACCGCCTATGATGTAAATATAATTTCCGATTGTCGCAGCACATGCTCTTTCGCGTGCTTGCATCAGACTACAATTCGCCGACTGGAAAGTATCATTCTTTGTATCAAAGATTTTAATTTCAGTAACCCCGTATCCGCCGCTGTCGGTTCCACCGAAGAAAAATAATCTGAATTCATGACTACCAACAGCAGATCTACCCTTCACCAGAAAACCGCTGGGTGTTACGTTTTCCCATTTATCACTTTTATCGATATCAATTTGATATTGCTCATTATCCGATGAAATTCCGTCATCAATTTCAATTGTGAAGTTGTATGTTCCAGGATACGCAGGTTTTCCGGTAATTTCACCGGTAATAGGATCAATTTCGAGACCTGCAGGGAAATCACCAGCCATGACCGACCAAACGTCATTTCCATTGCCTCCCGATGCTTCAAGTTGATCTACATAAGATTCCCAGCTTTCTCCGTCAGATAATCGAGTTGTTGTAATATTAAGCGCAACATACGGTGTTGCATCAGCAGTTAAAGCAATAGAATCTGATCCGCCTACTGCATTATGTTGAATTGTAAGCGAAGCATTTTTCGCACCTGGCGGATTTGTTGATGTCCATTGAATTGTAAATTTTATTGATTGTCCGGGATCAAGCATTATTGGAACAGTTGGAGGAGCTAGGATTACGAATTCAGCAGCATTAAGACCACCCATTGTCAATGCAGTGATGTATAAACCCTCAGTACCGGTACTTTGAATTGTATAATCATGGTCAACCATACCTTGAACCCACATTGAGCCATAATTATGGCTTGTAGGATCGACAACAATCTGAGGATAAGTTGTTGCATTTCCTTTGACATCAACAGTCAAAGGCTTCATGTTAACTTTAGTGTGCAGTATTTCAAGAGTTGCGCTTTTTGCCCCTTTTGTAGTCGGTTGAAATCTGATTGTAATTATAACTTCTCCTCTTGAATAAATGTTTTTGGGAACAGAAGCACCAGCAGAAATGAAAAACTCATTGGGAGTTGCACCGGAGAAACGCATAGATGTTATGGTGAATATTTCTTTGCTGCTGTTTTTTATAACAAAATCTGCAGTTTCGTAGTTCGGCACGGCAACTGTTCCGTATATATGGGAAACCGGTGTAATTTTTATTGTTGCACCAGACCCACCACCTGTGCATGAAAATGCGAATATTATCATATTTGAAAGCATGAAATAAATTAGTAATTTTTTGGTCATTTTATTCCCTTGTGTTATGAACCAGTATTAAGTGTAATAATTAACAATAATCACTGTTAATCGCAAGCTATGCATATGAAAATTTATAGATTTATTGAAAATTTTTCATATTCTTAACAGTGAATTTACTCTAATTAACAATTTGTTAAGTAATATTATGTTCATATTGTTCAGGAGAAGCCATGAAAAAAATTGCGGTTGTACTTTCTGGATGTGGTGTCAAAGACGGATCGGAGATTTATGAAGCAACGTGTACATACCTTGCACTTGAGCAAGCGGGTGCAGAATTTATCTCTGTAGCGCCAAATATCGATTTTGATGAGATTAATCATGTTGATGAAAAGCCGACAGGTTTGAAACGCAATGTTTTGAAGGAGTCAGCTAGGCTTGCGCGTATGAATATCAAGGATATTGCGGATGCGGATGAATCTGAGTATGATGCTGTGGTGATTCCAGGCGGATTTGGTGCAGCGATGAATTTGTCGGATTTTGGACAAAAACAGGCAAATGCGACGGTGAATCCAGATGTTGACAGGTTTGTCGGCAAATTTCTTGATGCAGGA
>CAYZQB010000184.1:0-6172 GCA_964480395.1 uncultured Planctomycetia bacterium | reverse complement strand
CGAGAAATCCCGGTGCGCATCCCTTGCCCTGTGCTTTGTGAACCGCATCAAGAATCACCGCACGTACACCATCCAGGTTTCTGCTATAAAGTTTGCCCCCAACTGTTGCTGGGAGTTTGTACTGCGCAGACATATTCTCGCAGCCACCGCCTTTTTGGACTAGTTTCACCTCAATCTCGTTTTTGTCCCACGGCTCAACGTGAAAACCGGGCATTCCATAACCAATATTGTTTCCAGTGTTTTTTGCAGTGATTGAATCGACTGAATTCTGTCTGAGGTATCCTTTGTCTGTAGCAATTGCGACAGCTTTCTTGCATATTTCTTGTATCTCTAGAGGATTTATCTTTGCAGGATAATTTATATAAAACACCAGATGCCCTGTGTCCTGGCAGATTGGGCGCGAATGAAACCTTGCCAGATTAATGTTTTGTTCAACGACCTCAAGCGCGAAATCTGCTTTTGATTTTGACTTCTCAAGTGCTCGACGTGCTGTTAAAACCTGCATCACATCGGGTGGCAGGTAACAAGATGTGCGACGTATCAACTCAACCATATTCTCCGTTAGTTTTTCGATATTCATTGCAAACTCCAAACATGTGTTAACTTGATATAAATTTGTCAAATTTAAAGTATGGTAGCAGGATTTAGCGAGAAATAACAAGTGATTATTTAAATTTGGTTGACTTAGGAAGCTATAATATGAAAATAAATACTAATCAGAATAAGGAGATAATATGAGAACTCGTGTTGTTCTTGTTTCATATATTTTGGCAATGTTCATTTTCTCGGGCTGTGGGGGTTGGACAGTAGAAGACCCAAATCCGGAATGTGAAATTATGTCAGTGATGATAACACCTGAGCAAATTGATGCTGAGAGCGTCGCCGACGTGATAATAAGTGCGAAAGTGAAATCATCAAAGCTTTTTCAGAAAGATAAAGACTACGAGGTAGTGCTTTTCAATGCTGTTGGTGATGAGTTTATGATGATAGACGACGGAATGCACGGCGATGAAGATGCTAAAGACGGGATTTACGGCGCGATTATTGCTGGATGGACTGCTCCTGAAATACCTGGTATGGCAACATTTGAAGTTAGAACGATTTTGAAGAAAAAGAAAGAGCAAAAAATTGTGATGTTTGCTAAGAGTATTCAGCTTAAGGTGCTTGAAAAGAAAGTCGCACCGGTAATTGAAAAATTCAGCATCACACCGGCTGAGATTGAAGTAAAACTTGAGCATAATCTTCTGTTCTCAGCAAAAATCAGCGATATAAACGGGCTTGACGACATTGCGTCTGTAACAGTTGATTTAACAGCGTTTGGCGGAGATGCTACCCAGATGTTGTTTGATGATGGCACCCACGAAGACGGGATTGCTGACGACGGTTTGTACACATTTATGCTTAAGAATTACAAAGCACCTGATAAAATCACGAAATTACTTGCTGAGGTTGTAGTTACTGATAGTGCAGGTTTAACTGCAAAGATAAGTGCTGAAATTTCAACGTATCCAACGCCGAATGCTCCACCAATTATCGAAAAAATAACAGTTGAACCGAATATAGTTTTCTTTGATTCGACGATTAATCTCACGTTCGCTGCAAAAATTTTCGACAAAGACGGCTACAATGACATAAAATCGGTAAAAATTGACCTCACAGCATTGGGAATTTTTGAATTGCAGAACATGCTTGATGACGGAAAGCATTATGATAATGTTGCACTTGATGGCATTTACGGATTTTTCATTGAAGATTTTACGCCATTGCGCGAAAGTAAAAAACTATCAGTAAAAATCATAGCTACTGATTCGGAAAATCAAATTACTGAAGGAATAGCAATTATAGAAGTTGTCGATCCAGCATCCCTTGCAAATAAAAACAATCCTACCCTCGATAATTCTACCGATGAAAACACTCCTGATGACATAAAAAGCAAGTTCAAAAGTATGTACGATGGCATGAAATCGTCGATTTCACTGAAAGACAAAGGCAAAGATGATAAAAAAATTCGAACATCAAAAATCATCATAAAAGAAGAAGATGAATGGGATCCGGAAATTGTCGGTTATCGTGGATTTCGCGAAAGTGGGATGAAAATAGTCATTCCGAAAGAGTGGAAAATTTCAAGAAATCACGAATTGGAAAAAAGCGAATGGACATTGGAATTCGATTCGGGTTATATCCGAATTGAGATGCTGCCTTTTAAAGCAGGCGACGATGAAGCTCTGAACGCATTGGCACAAAAGTATCATGATGTATTGAAAGCGAAGTATTCCAAACAGAAAGAAGCCGGTGAGATTTTTGCACTGAATTATGATGAGCAATTCAAAAAGTATAAAAGATTGCTCGATCAAGACTCTATCTGGTTCGATTATTATCTCGTTTCCAATAAAGACGACAATATTACACATTCGGTTTACATGTTTTATGCCAAGGAAGCATCATCAAGCGTTGATAACCCGATATACCGGACATATAAGATTGAGTTTGTACGTATCCCGATAAAATTCAGAACCAATGCATTTGATATTTTCGTGGACAATTTCTCTGTCAACTAGTTTGTGTTTGAAAACTATTTTTTACCTCTATGTTGATAGTATTTTTCTGACGAAGTATTTACACTCACAAATCTTGAATTGCTGGCGGATGAAATGACAAAACCCGTAAAACATAAAAAAGTGATGTATTTTTGCGGAATTTTAGCCAGCAATCAGGAAGCACTTGATGTTGGTGCAGAGAAGATTACTCAACTTTTCGGTAGAAATGTTCTACAAACTGAGCCATATGAACATAAATATACACAATATTACGACGAGGAGATGGGTGAGCACAAGCTGCGCAAGTTTATTGCATTCCTCCCTCTTGTAACGCCGACAAAACTTCGAGAAATCAAGCTTAAAACTAATGAAATCGAAGATGAGCTTGCATCCACGTTGACTTTGCCTTTTACACGTCCTGTGAATCTTGACCCTGGCTATATTGATGAACCTCGAATTGTACTCGCCTCGTGCAAGGATTATAATCATCGGATAGCAATCGGCAAGGGTGTTTATGCTGATTTGCACCTGATTTACACACGAAAACTGGGCTACATTGGTATGGATTGGAGTTACATGGATTATACCGATGAGACAGCGAAGTCTTTTTTTATGAAGTGTCGACAGATTTTGCGCTCCGAACGGGTGAAAACCATGTAATCCTTAGGACAAATTTATCTCAAACACGTTCGAATTAAAAAATCAAAAATAAATCATTGAAACATGGGGCACCAATCCAACAAAGCTAGTTAAAAGCTACGTTACAGTTGAGCAAATATAATTAATTTGTGAGTTTTTATAAAAAATATTGAAAAAAAATAGAATAAATCCGATAAGAGTACTGTTATCAGGAACAACTTATATTTTATAAAACGTAAAATTTATTAGATAAGTGATAAGTTTTAATTTATAATTATCGTAAACTATATTTTGTATTGTTGATATATTTTAAGACTTAGCAAAATACTGTTTTAATTTATAAGTGATTTGTGTTAAAATATAATTTCTGACCAAAATTTAATAATCATACATATAACGTGATAGGAGAAGACATGACACGCAAAGAAAGAGAGCCCAACGAAGGCTTCAAATTCACTGAGGAAGATTTAATCATATTGCGCGACGAGTTATACGATGGCTCATGGGAGCTTTTTCTGCAGGATTTGCGGAATCGGCTTGAGAAAAGACCTGCGGTTTACAAGATTACTGAGCGAATCAAGGAAGATATTGAGCGAATTGAAGACATTATGAGCAGCGAGAAGAAATCCAAAACCAAAACCAAGTCTTAATTTCACAGTATTCTATCAATATTGTTCAAATAAGAATTCTCATACATTAAAACCTTCAGCAAAGCACTGAAGGTTTTTGATTTCGCATTGTTTTTTTAATCGATTTTTTGTAAGCATACTCAAACAGCTAGTTTGATTTACGAAGTAATCCAACAGGTATGCAAAGTTAATATCCTTTACCGAGGGTTTTGGTAACCATACGTTTTGTAATTTGTCGTTGAACTCGTGCAATAGCGTCCAGAAGCGGAATATCCTTTGGACAAACCTCAACGCACACCTGCGAATTCGCACACTCGCCGATGCCGCCAGTACGCATCAATGCATCAAGCCGTTTATCAGCATCTATTTTTCCAATCGGATGAATGTTAAAACGCGAAACCTGACCGATACCGAAAGCTCCAACAAATCCCTTTGCATACTCCTTTTCCGTTGGCATATATGTGAATTGAGGACAGGCATCGACACAGCAACCACAGGTCATACAGGTCGATAGTTTATATTCGATTTGTTGCGCCTCATCCGCTTGCAGAGGCGGCAAGCCCAGGTCATGCGAACCGTCGATTGTTGTCCAAGCATGAATCTTTTTCAGAGTTTCAAACATGCGCATACGGTCAACCCATAAATCTCGGATAACCGGAAATTTGTCCATAGGCTCAAGTACGACTGTTTTATTTGGTTTTTCGATGAGAGCGGTGCAGGATTGTCGGACGGTTCCGTTAACCTTCATTGTGCACGCTCCACAGACCTCTTCAAGACAGTTGGCTTCCCAAACGATTGGTGCAACTTTTTCACCTTTTTCGTTTACCGGATTTGTCTGAATCACCTGTAAGCAAGAAATTACGTTCATTCCCGGATGATAATCGATCTTAAAACTCTCCCAGTATGACTTTCTACTTGGACCGTCCTGCCTTTTAACCTTAATTCTTATATAATCGCTCATGTATAATACTCCTTATTTTGCTTTCACAACTTTTGTATAATCACGTAAAACTGGCTTACTAATTGATAAATCAACGTCCTCGTAAGAAATTTTTGCTTTACCGGTTTTTTCATCATCAACCATACAAATTGTAGTTTTAAGCCATTCTTCATCATTGCGTGTGTATGCAAAATGTTTTGTGCCGTCCGGATCTTCGAAGACTTGATACCGATTTTCAGGTAAATCCTTCGCTTCCGCTTCTGTGATTTCCTTATAATGTGCACCGCGTGATTCTTTTCGGGCGATAGCAGCATGAACAATCATGCGACTAAGAATAACCATGTCCTCCATGCAACGTGTAAACAGCAGAGTCTGGTTTGCGTATGTAAGTTTATCAGGATTTGAGACTTTTGAGATTTTTTCCTGAACATCAGCAAGTATTTCGTCGAGTTCCTGAAGACCTTTGTCGGTTCTGACGACAGTTGCGAATTTTGTCATCGATTCGCCCATTTTGTTCCATAGTTTGAAGATATTTTCGCCGCCATCACGATTTTTAATATCCTCAAAACGTTGAATTTCGGCATTTTCAGCATTTTCGAATATGCTTTGCGGAAGTTCTTCAGCAGTCCAGTCTTTCTCGTTTGTGTACATGTATGATGCAGGTCCTGCGAGGCGTAATCCGGTGTGGATGCAGCTTAGCAGGGCGTTTGCGCCGAGTCGATTCGCACCATGATACTGATAATCGCATTCGCCAGCAGCATAAAGCCCTTCAACATTTGTCATGAAATTGTGTGGATGCTCAATATCCATCTTGCCGATTTCTTCCGGCGCATTCTCATCAAGATGAAACTGAACCCAGATTCCACCCATTGAATAATGCATACCTGGGAAGATGCGCATCGGTACTTTACGTGGGTCATCGCCGACGAATTTTTCATAAATATCAAGCAGATTTCCGAGTTTCTTTTCGACCCAATCTATACCCTTGTTGCGAACGAGATGCGTTATATCAAGGTATGCTTCATTTCTACCGCCAATACCCATGCCTTGGTTTACACAAATCGTAAAGATTTCACGGGTTGCAATGTCTCGCGGAACCAAGTTGCCGTATGCCGGATATTTTTCCTCAAGGAAATACAAACGTTCTTTCTCAGGGATGTCCTGCGGTGGTCTATCATCACCCTTTTTGCGCGGAACCCAAATTCTGCCACCTTCGCCACGGATTGACTCGCTCATGAGCCGAAGTTTGTCATGCCCGGGGATTGTTGTCGGGTGAACCTGAACAAATTCTGCGTTTGCGTATTTTGCACCTGCGAGATACGCCCGAACTACCGCAGCTCCAGTGTTCGTCAGCGAATTCGTAGAACCGTGTCCGAAAATCATGCCCGGTCCACCAGTTGCGATAATAATCTCATCACCTGGGAATG
>CAYZQB010000183.1:0-6176 GCA_964480395.1 uncultured Planctomycetia bacterium | reverse complement strand
TTCGAGAAGAACCTTACCACCGGTAAACCCGTGAAGACTTCGGGCGGGGTCAATCCGAAGGAGAAGCCCGAGCACGCCGTGGACGGTTGGGTTGACATCTCCAAGTATTGGGGGACGATCCCGGCGCCACAGTGGCTGAAAGTGGATCTCCAGAAAACATACACGCTCAACCGCGTGCGCATCTTCCCGTACTGGGACGGCGAGCGGTACTACCAGTACACGATCGAAGTCTCCACGGACGGCAAGAAATGGACGCAGGTGGTCGACGCCAGCAAGAACACCCAGGCGGAGACAGACAAGGGCCGGCTGCACAAGTTCGAGCCAACGGCTGCGCGGTACGTGAAGGTCAACATGCTCAAGAACAGCGCCAACCCGGCCGTGCACGTCATCGAGCTCCGGGTGTACGAGGCGGGCAAGTAACATCGCCGCAAGAGGCACAAGACGGGTCGCGCGGGGGAGCCCGCACGTGCTGAGGATGAGCCCGGCCAACGTGGCGGCGTGGTGATTGGGGAGGAGAAAAGGAGAAAAGAGATGAAACAGTACGTGGTCCTCCGGAGTATTGTGGCTGTGGCATTGGCGGCCGGCCTGGCCGTCGGCGGATCGGCGACGCCTGCGACAGCGGCACAAGGGGCCGCGCCGCTGGCCTACAACGGGGAGTTCGTCGAGGTGACAAAGCAAAACACGCTCGGCAACCGGTATCACTCGAAGGATTTCCAGAAGGACCTGGCTTTTTACCTCGAGCTGGCCAGGAAGAACTCGAAGGGGCGCAAGCCCGGGCGAATAAGGATCCTGGAGGTCCTCATCCGCCAGATCGACATCGCAGACCCGCAGGGCAAGATCGTAGCCACCTGCAAGATCCCCGATAACTTCGTTACCGAGGTGAAGGAATACGAGAAGACCTTCGGCGACTTCATCTTCGCCGCGAGCGGCGGGGCGATGAAAATCGAATGGCTGCCCGCCCAGATAATCGACAAGGTGAAGTACGACAACCACGGCGCCCTGGGCGGCAACTGGTGGTTCCGGCCCAAGTGGGCCGAGGGGGAGCTCGAGTTCCTCAAGGACTACAAGAAGGGTGACATCGACTTCATGTTCTTCTATCTTCACGTGGCCACGAGAACGGACAACCCTCAGGCGCTGATCTGGCCGAGCTTCGGCGGCATGGCCTGGGGCAACGAGGAAATCAAGGGGGCACGTCTGATAACGCTGAACGACCACGAACTGGCACGCAGCACCCACGAGTGGAAGCATCACATCTTCGACACCACGATCCAGGAAACGGAGGGCATCACGGTCACCCGCTCCCACGGCCTGTTCGACGCCGGCTACACCGGGAGCAGCCTGGGATGGGGCGGCGGCCGCGTCGGGACACTGAACCTGGGGCCCTGCATGGCGTATTACCGCGACTGCTACCGGTACTATTACACGAGCGACATGTGGAGACGCTGGCGTCTGAAAGGCGCTCACAACAAGCCGCACGAACCTTTCGCCGGGAAGGCCTACAAGTGGGCCGACGTGAAAAGCGATTTCTGGTTCAGCCTGCCGCGGCTTCACGCGCAGCAACTGCAAACGCTGACCGGGCTGAAGACCGTGCGAGTCGCCGACAGGAATGCGGCCTTGACGTTCGAGGTGGGAGCCGTTGACAACCTTGCGTCCCTCCGGCTCATGGCCGACGTCAAGACTGACTCGAGGCTGAACAACGCCGTCAATTTCCATAACGAGTCGGCCGCGTTCCTCAAGACGCCGGCCGGAAAATGGCTGTTCGTCAAGCCGCAACTCGCGGACGTGTACGTGGACGCGCTTCGCATCCGCGGCGCGGCGCAACAGCCACTGCCGGTGTACGGCTATGTCCTCGAAGGCTACAAGGCCCTGTTGGCGATTCGCTTGCCCGACAGCCTGCCTCCGCCGTCGAGTGAAATCGGCTTGTTCCGTCCGGCCCCGATTATCGTTCAAGCGGACGGCCTGGTCGCCCCCGATGATTACAGGTTTCAGAAGAGCCTGACCTTCTCACTGAAGCCTGCGCTCGAGGGCTCGACGGTCCGCTACACGCTGGATAACAGCGAACCGACGGAGAAGTCCCCCGTGTGTGACGGTCCCGTCAAGCTGTCCGACACAGCCACGGTCAAGGCGCGGCTGTTCGGCAAGAACATCGCGCGGGACCTCCCCACCTGGACCAAGACGTTCGAGTACCGGCCGTTCTCGGCCACGCCGGAGGGCCTGTCGGATGACCCCGGCACGTGGTTCGAGGAACGGGTCACGATCCGGCTCACGGCCCATGCGGCCGGCGGAGCCATCCGCTACACGCTCGACGGCAAGGCGCCCAATGAGACGTCTCCGGCCTATGCCCGGCCGGTCGTTCTCGAGAAAAGCACAACGGTCACGGCCCGATACTTCGACGCGGCCGGCAAGCCGCGCGGATACACCTGGTCGGTACACTGCAACAAGAAGAACCTGACCATGGGCAAGCCCGTGACGACCTCCTCGGCGGTGAACCCCAACGAGAGGCCGCAGAATGTCGTGGACGGCTATGTGGACGTCGGCAAGTACTGGGGGACCATCCCGGCCCCGCAATGGCTGAAGGTGGACCTCGAGAAGGAATACACGCTGGACCGCGTTCACATCTTCCCCTACTGGGACGGCCATCGGTACTATCAATACACGATCGAGGTCTCGACCGACGGGAAGAAGTGGACAATGGCCGTCGACGCGAGCAAAAACACCCAGACCGAAACGCAGAGCGGCAGATTGCACAAGTTCAAGCCCATCCCCGCCCGTTACGTGAAAGTGAACATGCTCAAGAACAGCGACAACCCGGCCGTCCATCTCGTGGAACTGTGGGTGTTCAGGGCGAAGAAGTAAGCGAGAGCGCTGTCGCGCCCGGGGAGCCCTTTTTCGGGTACCGGCTGCCGTAATCCTGGCCGGCCGCATCGAAGAGACTGCTTGCGGGAGCTTCCCCGCCGGTCACTTCGCCGGCAGGCCGCGGATCTCGATCCCCTTGATCGCCGGGCCGATGGGATTGTCGTGAAGGCCGATCCTGAGTTCGCGCCCGGCGACGTCCACGGTCTTGCGAAACACCCACGGGGTCATCGCAGCGCCGGCCTCGGCGAACACATCGGCCTTCTCGGCCGCCACCTTCTCGCCGATGCGGATGTCGAACGTACGCTTTCCTTTTCCGAAGAAGTCGTCGTTGGTCTCGGCGAAGAGAAGTACGACCTCGTAGCGGCCGGGATCAACCTTAAAGGCGTACTGCACGTAGCGGTTCGCCCACCGTTCGGTCTGATAGACGCCCTTGAGCTTACCAGTGTTCTTGACGGCGCCGCGGACGGTCCACGTACTCGTTCCGGCACTGACCAGGGCAGCGTGCCCGTCTTCAATGTCGGCTTCCCAGTGGGCTCCGTCCTCGGCCGTGACCTCCGGGCCGCCGCAGTTGATCCGCTTGAGGTAACGAAGCGGCGAGGCCGTGACGGCCGGGGTGAACTCGCCCAAAAGCCCGGCGTTGCTGCGCGGCCGAACGGCATAGCGGTATTCCGTGCCGAACTTCGTGTCCTTGTCGACGTACTGCGTGGTGTCGAGCTCCGCTATTTCCGAGATCTTCGCCAGGGCGCCGTCCTTGCCTTCACCGCGATGGATCTCGATCGCGTTGACGATCGGCTCGAGCTCGTCCGACCCCGACCAGGCCAGCATCACGGATTTCGAGCCCGGCGTGGCCTTGAGCTTGAGCGTGTTGGCCGGCGGCTGATGGTCGGGCACGTCCACCTTGAAGTAGCGGACCGCGCCCTCGCGGCCGACGATGTCGATAGCCTGCACCGCATACCACGCCGTCTGTTTGGGCGTCGGTGCGTTGTCCGTGTACTCGAGAGCATCTGCGGACAGCTTGGCGAGAAGCGTCTTCTCGGCTGGCGGGAACTTGTCGGCTGTGCCGCGGTGCACGCGGTACTCGACAACTTTGCGGTCGTCGGCAGCCGGCTCCCAGCGGAGGGTCACGCGATAGCTCTTCGCGACCGGCGCGGCCAGCTCCGTGGGCGCCGTGGGCGGCGTGAGGTCGGGCGTCGCGACGGACGGGGCCTCGGGGCCGCGGTCCGGCTCGAGCACGGGCTTTTCGCCCGCCTCTTGCATCTCGATGTAATACTCGAACGGGGCCTTTGTGATCGACGCAGGCACGGTCACGGTGTAGCGATTCTTCTCGGCTGACTTGAGGGGCAGGCCGGCGAACTTCGTCCCGCCCTGCTTGCGCCAGAAGAGCTTGCCTGTTGACCTGGCGCCGGTCTTCTTGGGCGTGAACGTGATGCCGCTCAGTTCGATGTCTCGGCCGCCGAAGATCTCGTCCGGCGGCCTGTACGTGAGCCCCTTGTCGGCCAGGAAGAACAATCTCCCGTCGCCGGCGTCCAGCGTAACATCGAAAACCTTATCGGTCAGGACCTTCGCTGCGAGGAGCTTGCCGGTCTCGCGCGATACTTCCGCGGCGGAGATTATCTTCTTGTCCGTCGTCAGCCGGGCCGCGATCTTGTTCCTGAAGGACCGGTTCACCACCATTACGTACTGCTTTCCCTCGGGGTCTTTGAAGCAGCCGATGAGCAGCGGCCCGCCTTCGGCTTTCTTGACCGGCGCGCCGCCGGCCAGTCTGCGGCCGCCAGGCGGCGCCGGATCGGTGCAATAGGCGCCGGTCGAGACGAGCTTCACGAGCGTGGGGCCAAGCTTGGCGATCCGGTTGTTGATGCGCTTCACGTACTCGTATTTAACGTCGCGTTTCCCATCCAGTGTCATGATGGCCGGCGCCCCGGCCCACGCGAGCTCCTTGACGTCCCAGTAGGTGAAATACAGGATCCCCCGCGAGCCATAAGCGAGCGAGGTATAGACCTGCCAGCGCAAATCCGCCTCGCTGCACTCGCGGTACCCCATGTGCTTCAGGGAAACGATGATCTGAATGTACGGGATCTTCGCCTTCAGGCACTGCTCGCGCACAATCTCCAGGTTACGCCAGTAATAGCTCTCGTCGCCGTTGTCGCCGAACATCTGCCGGTAATGATCCCAACTCAGCAGGGGCGTGCCTACCGCGTTGATGTACTGCCGGACGCGGCGCCTGTACCCGGTGCTCCATCCGCCGGCTGCATAATTCGGCAGGATGTTGATATAGGGCAGGTGCTTCGGGTCCTTCTTCAGCAGGTACCGGTTGATGACGCCGAGCCGGGCAAATTGGCCCACGCCGGGCTCGTCCGCGACGTAGTAGCCCAGCAGCGCCGGATGCGAGGAGAACTTGGCGGCCACGGCGTCCAACGCCTTCTCAATTTTCGGTATTTCCTCGGGCTTGGGCGCGCTCCCGTCGCCGAGCGGCATGCCGGGATGAATGATGGCCTTGATCCCCACCTGCTGGCAAAGGTCCAGGATCTTCTTGTTCGCCGCGTCATCGGGCGGCCAGTCCACCGGGGGCATGGCCACATTGAACCCGCACTCGGCGATCTCCTTGTAGCGCTCGAGCGTGGTCTCCGACTTGGGCGGCCCGCACCAATAGGAGATGATGAACGGGGCGTCGTACACGGGCGGCCGCACCTCAGCGAGCGGCTTGGCTCGGCCGTGCTCCCTGACGCCGGAAACGCCGAACAGCTCGAGCTGGCCAAGATGGCACCCCGAGGGGCGGGCGGCGTCCTGGACGGTCATGCTGTTCGGATTGAAGCAGGAGTATATGGCGATGCGGAACCAAGTGTATGCTTTGGCCTGACGGGAAAAGTCCGCCTTCGCTATCTCCTTGCCCGTGAGCTTCGCTTTGATCTTCTTCACGTCCGAGGGGCTGGCGATCTTCGCCATGTTGCCTGAAGTGAATGACGTGTAGAGGGTCGTCTCCATACGCGGCGCCGCCCTCAGAGCAGGCCCGCTGCGGCCGTTGACATCGCGGACATAAATGTCTGTCCAATCGTCGTCCTCGCCGGTATTCGATCCCTGGATCGCCCATGTGCTCGGATCACGGCCCGGCATGTCGCCTGCCGTGGTGAGGGTGAAGTGGGTGAGTTTGAACGCCCCCTTGAGTTCGACAGCGACATAGTACGGTTCGTCCTCCGTCGGCCCCCCATAGCCCCCGTCCTTGAAGCTGAGATACCACCTCCGGGTCTGGGGTCTGTTGAGAAAAATAGCGCAGGCCGGAGAATTCTGCCAGCTCTGGTAGGCGTGGAGTTGGTGCGGCACGC
>CAYZQB010000182.1:0-6195 GCA_964480395.1 uncultured Planctomycetia bacterium | reverse complement strand
CCATGAGCAAAATTCTTTGTTAGCTTACCGCTTTTAACATCCCATGCCTTTATCACAATATCTGTACTACAATACAATGTTTTGCAATCCTTTGCAAAAATCATTGAATGAATTAAACTATTGTTGCAGGCAAATGTTCGAATGATTTTGTTTTCAGAAACATTCCAAATATAAATTGTGCTTGTATGAATTTTTTTTCGATTCGAATCTTTTTTTTCACTCACAGTTTTATAAGCAAACATTTTTCCATCATCTGAAAAACAAGAAGATACAATAAAATCATTTGATTCTGGCGTATTTATTGATTTACCGGTTTTTATTTCAAAAATATTACTGAAACTTTTGAATATCTTATTACCGTTTTCATCATTTTTTTTCGAATCATACCAAAAATTTAGAGCTACTTTTTTACAATCTTGTGTTACGCTTAGTGAGCTTACATTCTCAATATTTAAAGTTTTGTATGTCCTTGCTCCTAAATCTTTTCCTGAATATGTTTCCCAAAAATAAATAGTATTATCATTCCGTGAGCTTGAAATGAACATCTTCCCACATTGTGCACGTTTTCTGATATGGTTATACCATTTAGCACTTGGTATTCGCTTTTTATCTTTCCTATAAGATGCTCCTGTTTTATTGATACAAGACTTGCTTTGAAAATCCCAGGTTCTCAAATTTCCGTAACCATCAAATGAAACAAAGTTATTATCTGTTGACCCAAATACAACTGAAACAATTGAACCATCATGTCCTTCGAATCTATATAGATACTTGCCCGTTTCCACTTCCCACAATGCTACAGTATCATCAGATGAGCCAGTTATTAAATACTTATCATCTAATGAAAAATCTGCACATAAAACGGCATCGCTATGTCCTTTGAGTGTTCGAAGACATTTCGAATCTGCTGATTTTGTATCTGCAGAAATGTCAAATGATGGACTAATCAGTAAAAAGATTACGAATAAAACAAGAAAGAACTTGGTTGAATTTAATGGTTTATTTCTCAACATGATATATCACCTCATATAATGCTCGATAAATATCATACACTTTCGGAAGCATCATCATCAAGTGCAATTTTATTTTTTCTTGTATTAATCTAACAAATTATCACAAATCTAACATAATTTAAAAAAAACTCCGGGTAATGTGCCCGAAGCTTATACTTGTGGAGCTGAAGTCGGGACTCGAACCCGAGACCTCTTCCTTACCAAGGAAGTGCTCTACCAACTGAGCTACTTCAGCAATAAATCATTTTCATCCGACATATGACTTGAATATATTCATCAATATTCTCTGTCATCACACTATATGTAAAAAATCCCATCCGAGATGGGTTGGAGCGGGTGATGGGAATCGAACCCACGTGGTCAGCTTGGAAGGCTGGAGCTTTACCATTAAGCAACACCCGCAACCGGTAAAATGGTGGGGAGTAGCGGATTTGAACCACTGTAGCATGACGCAATGGGTTTACAGCCCATCCCCTTTAACCACTCGGGCAACTCCCCAGGAAGAACATCGAAGTTTACTTTTTGCTCTCACCAATGCAAGCACATTTTCAAAAATGATGTAAATATTACGCTGTGTTTATTTAACAAATAAGAGCATAGATTTGTTTATTTTTTCTAATATTTACATTGGGTTGCAGCCCAGATGGCGTGAAATTACAATGCGCTGAACTTCTGACGTCCCTTCGCCAATCTCCAGCAGCTTCTGGTCACGGTAAAACTTCTCGACATTATATTCTTTCATCAGACCGTATCCGCCATGAAGCTGCACCGCATGATTCACAACCCGATACGCAACCTCCGAGCAATAAAGCTTCGCCATCGCAGAGATTTTGCTGAAATCCATCTTATTCATATACAACCACGTTGCTTTGTAAAGCAAATTCCTTGCTAACTCGATTTCCATGTCCATGTCTGCTAACTTGAACGCGTTTACCTGAAAATCACAAATTCTTCTGTCAAACTGCTCCCGCTCTTTCGTATATTTCAACGCTTCCTCAAATGCTCCCTGCGCACAACCAAGTCCCATCGCACCGATGGACAATCTACCCTTATCAAGCGTCATCAACATCTGCTTAAACCCGTCTCCACGCTTACCAAGCATATTTTCTTTTGGCACACGCACATCCTCAAAATAAAGTTCCGCAGTATTTGAGCCACGCCACATCATCTTGTCTTTCATCGTTTTCTGCTCAAAACCTTTCGTGCCGGATTCAACGATAAAACACGTCATCTCATGCTTGCCATTCGCTTTCACGCCTGTAACCGCCTGCACTGTCGAGCCGATAGTGATATCAGAAGAACCATTTGTTATGAAAATCTTTGAGCCGTTAATTATCCAGTCATCTCCGTCTTGCACCGCTTTCGTCTTTGATCCGCCTGCATCCGAGCCTGCCAGAGGTTCTGTTAATCCGAAACCCCAAAGTGCCTCGCCGGAACAAAGTTTCGGTAGATATTTCCTGCGCTGTTCGTCATTTCCGAATTCATACAAAGGTCCAATACCAAGAGAATTTTCTGCTGCGACAGTGGCTGCCTGCGATCCATCAACCCGCGCAAGCTCCTCAACCGCGATGACATAAGACAGATAATCCATGCCGCCACCATCCCATTCTTCAGGGATATGCATGCCAAAAAGCCCTTGCTCAGCCATCTTCGCAGTTAATTCATATGAAAATTCCTCCTTTTCATCACATTCTTTCGCTTTTTCCTTAAGCTCATCCTCAGCAAACTTGCGCACAGTATCACGAATCATTTCCTGATCTTCGGACAATGAAAAATTTAAGCTCATTTTATATCTCCCTTTTATTATACTTTTGTTTATCTGCCAATGATGTAGCGATTCGGGTCAACTTCATTCCGCAATATTTCCAATTCCTCCATTGTTGGTGGCTCATTTACTCTGATTTCATCAGCTTTCATAAGCTCAAATTCTGTGTTTTCCTGCATATTTTCGAATGAGAATCCAGGATGGACAGCCAAAACCTTCATTCTTTTGGATTCTTCGTCATATCCCATAACGCCAAGGTCGGTGATAACTCGATATGGACCGGTGCCTACCGGCAATCCTGAGTCATCTCTTGAACTTCCGCCTTGCAGATATCCTGGTGATGTAACAAAATCTACCTTATTCACAAATCGATTCTTTGTTTGAGGAGTTATCACCATGCTGTGCCAGCAAAGACTTGTAATATCGTTTGCACCACCGCTTCCGGGAAACCGCACTTTAGGATGTTTATAATCGCCGATGATTGTCGCATTAAGATTCCCATACATATCGATTTGCGCACCACCGACAAATGCATAATCTATCAACCCGCGAGAAGCATTTTCCATGATGTCGTACATTGAACCAGCCATGACAGCACGATGAAAAGTCCGGGAATCGCCGACAGAAATCGGCATTGTCGGCATCTGTGGTCCAACGCCACCCGCTTCAAAGTAAATTAGCAGACCTTTTGCATGAAGTTTTTGCGCGAGCATACTGGCAGCACATGGCGCACCGGTACCAACCATCACGGATGAATCGTCTTCAAGGACGCGCGAGGCGGCACAAATCATCATTTCCATTGAATTATATTTTTTTTCCATTATTTGCTCCTATTTATCATTTATCAAATGCTCCTGAGCTACCAATTTCTTCAATTTCGCTACTCCTCCGTTTATTTCAATATACTCAGCAAAAGTCTTCACTCCGTAAATGTTTTTCTCAAGAAACGCTGCGAATTTTTCCTCATCCTTTTCAACAGTAAGCCATTCTTGTATATGTTCTTCATCCGAGAAATACTCGTACGGCATGTTACCGGGATAACAGCCATATGGTGACTCAACCACAGCATCAACGCAATAAAAAGGAATGTTTGTTTTATCTGGATTCTGTCGAATCTCGTCATTTGAGATTAATTTCTCTGTTGAGATAATCACGTGCTTTGATGCACGAGCAAGATCTTCATCAACAACTATAATACCGTCAATCTGAGCATTTCCGTAAGAATCACAGCGATGAACGTGAATGAGGGAAACATCAGGATAAAGCGCAGGCAGTGCAAGAAGTTTTTTGCCTGTGAATGGACACCTTATTGTCTTGGCTCCGCTGTATTTGTACGTATCCGTACCTAGCATGATTCGAGCAGGAATGAACGGCACACCCATGACCGCAGCACGAAGACGCCATGCTAATGCTGCATTTGTCCATTCAACAAGTTCAATATCCCCGCTTTGTGTGACTCTACGTGCATTCGGCGATAATCCACGCGCTTCAAGCCCTACTATGTAAGCAACATCAACTCTGCTTACACATTTACCTGCCATGAGTATTTGATAATCATGCGTTGTTGTGTGACCAGCTAAACTCAAGTTTTTCTTGCGCTGACGTACAATCTCGTGCAGCAATTCCGCTGCAATTCTCACACCACCAAACCCACCAGAACCGATGTATGACCCGTCTGGCACGAATTTCTCAACAGCTTCTTTAGCTGACATTAATTTATTGACAGGTTTTCTACTTTTCTTACGGAAAAAATCCCTGGCTTTATCAGGATCAGGGTCCATAAACAAGGTACCTTCACCACTATCCAGAACATCAACCATTGGTGCTCCTTCCCAAATAAATGACATAGAACAATCTTCAGATTTCTATAAAGAACTGAATCAAAATGCATTTACTTAGCATACAGTTGTCAATTATATGCAGAAAAACCCACGCTTAACGTGGGTGATAATTTTTCTGCTAAAATGTGAAGTCCTCAGGCAATTTCTCAGGAGGTGTACCTTCTGGAACCCATGATAAATCAAGGATAGTAAATGTTGGTGCTTTTGTATTGAAGATTGGTACAACGCGAGAACCGATTTTTGGCTCACCAAGTGACATATAACCCATGAGAATTGTGCAAACACCATCGAATTCAACATTGATGAATTTAATCGGTTTGGGTAGCGTGTTAAATGCACCGGTTCTCTCGGTGATCATAAATGAATGAATCGTAGCAGTTTTCATCGCAATGTCAGTAATATCAATCTGTACATTCCTCTCAAGACAGTCTGGACAATGAATTCTGAATGGCATAAAAATTGAACCATTTGCAGGACACTTTGGATTAACGCATTTTGTTGCAAGCAAAATGCCTCTGCTTAACGATTCAAAAAATGGTGCTTCTCCTCCATACGTGTGAATGTATGTCATGTCACGCGGATTCGTTACACCTACAAGTCTACCTTCAGGATTGCGGATTGGACGATTCGGGTAAGTGAAATGGAAGAACCCGCCATCGATTTTCCATCTGCTGCCAACTGTTGAGACTTTACCTCTGTCTTCAACATCTTTGCCCATTAAATCTTTCATTATATTCTCCTTCTTAATTTATTGTTATCTCTTCTTTAATCTGTGTTCTGGTTTCTGCAGGATTGTGCATGTAACGTGCGACCCGACTCCTGCATGACTGATTGCAAGACCTCTTTTTGCGTCCTTGACCTGCAGATCCGTCCAATCCTCAGGCTTCTGTCTTCCGAATGCTTTCCATTTCGCTTCGTCACTATGCATTTCAGCCCATCTGCCGCACAAATGATGCGCAATCTCCGCAACTTGCATGATTCCGGTAGCACCAACTGCGTGCATATTACCGATTAAACCACCGGAAAGATTACAGGGCAATTTCCCGGGCAAACCGGTTTTCGGGTTAATATGATAACAATCACCAGATTCTACATAGTCCCTGCCTTCGCCGTAGGGACGAAGACCAATATCTTCATACGACTGAACGTCGCTGATAGTAAAGGCGTCGTGAAGCTCGATAACGTCAAGGTCTTCCGTGGGATCAACGATTCCGGTCATGCGGTATGCATAATATGCTGACATTCTTGCTGCTAGGAATCCGGTAAAACCAGGATAACGATCACCACCGGGGAATCTTTCACCAAGGTCTTTGTATTGGTCGGGTGTTTCATTCGGTAGAAGCGGAATTTCCATATTCCTTCTGTCTGCAGGTCGCAGAGTGTGACTTCCCGCAGCGACATCGATAAGCAATGGATTATCCGTGAGTTTATATGCTGTTTTCTCATCGCAGAGAATCGCGCATGCTGCTCCGACACTCATAAGACAGCAGTCCAATGCACGTAATGGATGTGCAACAACAGGTGATTTGAGTACGTCTTCGACCGTGATTTTCATCGGTGAATGTGCATGCGGATT
>CAYZQB010000181.1:0-6201 GCA_964480395.1 uncultured Planctomycetia bacterium | reverse complement strand
ATCCTTAGCGTTTTGCAGGTGTTATGCAGATAAATTCGCTTTACTTTGCTATTAAATTGGTATGAAATCGATTTAGCAACAAATTATGGTCGAACTGCAATCATACAACTGCTTGTATTGTTCTATTCCGCTGGTACACATTCGCTCGCTGTGAATGACAATACACCATTTGCAATGACGGGTTTAATAAATCTGAAATTTAGCAATTCTTAGTGAAATGCTCAATGAGCAAGAGGAAAATCGGTTTACTTGTCTTCTGAATCATCCAAGTTTTCTTCTTCTGTTTCATTATCCATTTCATAGGATAAATTATTATCAACCGGATTTATCCAAGTTCTTCCCCTGAATTTACTGTTAAAGGTTCCTTGCGATTTATTATCAATAAAATCATCATTTGAAATGGGCTGTGGTGACGGATCTCGGTAAATGGGTATAGCAAAACTCGGAGTTTTCTTCTCAGTTTTCCAAAGTTCGTTAAGATTAATCTGCACAATATATACCCACCATAAATTCAGAGAAATTAAAATCATCAAAAGAATGAATTGGTGAATTAGTATTATATTAAATGTGCTTGTAATAAATAAGGTCGAATCTGCGAACAGGGGAATAAAACCATTATAAACGAGTTTCTTTTTCGGCAATCCAAGTTTTACAATCTCCATATCAATATAGTATGGAATGAGAAAAAAGTGAATCGCAATGATAAACAGTGTGATGAACCAAACCAATGGAATCAACAAATCGAAATATTGGTTAGAACTAGTATTTCTAAAAAAAAGAAAAGGTAGTATGAATGAAATAATTATGGGTATTAGTAATACCCAGCCAGGGATTCCTTTACCGCGATATTTTCTAAGTTCATTTAGCGTAACACCAAACCAGATGATTCCGTAAAAACCAACAGTTAAAACAATTAATCGAAGCAATTTAAATAGATTTCGCTGCTTTCCAATCTTTGTGGATGTTGTGATTTTATCGATTCTACTCATAATAAATCCTCTGAGTCTGTTTCTTCATCAGTTTCATCTGCTGACTCTTCATAGGTATCATAATCTGGGAAAGCTTGATATGGCTCAATATCACTTCGTTGTTTTTGTTCCAAAGTCTTATGTCGTTCATGTGAATAATCATCATTGACTTTTTGCTGTGACAAGGGATGAGAAGTGGGGTCGCCATAAACAGGTATTGCAAAACTCGGAGTTTTTGCAGCTGCTTTCCAAAGTTCGTTAAGATTCTTCTGTACAATATATACCCACAACAAATGCAGTAAAACAAATCCAAAAAAAAGAATAACCTGATTTACTATTTCTGGGTAGGGCGAAGTTGTAAAATAAAAGATAATATTTGCAAGCAGTAGAATATAACCGATGTAAACAAGTTTCTTTTTCTGTAATCCAAGTTTCACCTTCTCTTTGTCAATATTATATGGAATTAGAACAACTTGAACGACAATGACAAAGAAATCAAAGACTAGAATAAGCAGAATAAGGAGACGAAGCAGAATTGGAATATACAGACCAAAAAATCCAAACGGCAGAATCACAAACGGCAGAAGTAAAATCCATCCTGGCATTCCTTTGCCGCGATATTGCCTTAGTTCTTGAAGTACAATGCCAAACCAAACAAACCCGTATAAACCAAATGTTAGCATAATAATCAAAATCACCAGTGCTGGAAGTCGATGTTTCCCAATTTTGCGCATAATAAACTCAAATCAATATTGAAATTATTTATTATAGTACAATTGTAAGAATTTTCGTACATTTATAATATTTTCTGCCAGTTAAAACACATTATAACTGTCAGATTGGAAGCAATAATTATTCCATGTTTATTTTGTAAACGCGGGAATGCACCATGTCGAGGTTGCCGAGTTCCGCCCATCCACCGATGTGGAAAATCGCATCCTCCGAGTTCGCAGACATCCCGCCATACGTGTTTTCAAGGATTCTACCGAGAATCATCGGCTTTTTATCCTGCATTCCGAAGCCCTGCCACTTGAAACTGTCAAGTCCACCGAACATGTAAACATGACCATCCCTGACACAGCTTCCGAATTGAGCATTCGCGATGGAAAGATCGCCGATTTGAGTAATTGTGTCAGTAGAAATGTCAAATTCTTCAACGACCGCAGATGCAACAATTGAGTTTCCATTTGTTGAACCACCGAGAATGTATGCTTTCTCGTCCCAGAAGCCAGCAGTGCCAGAGTGTCGCGGCTCTGTTAATGTCGATGTCATAACCGTTGAACCAACAGCAGGAACATATTTCTCAATCGTTCCAAGAACAACATCACCAGTGCTTTTCCCGCCGATAACGTAAATATTCGTTCTGTCCGTCGCAACAGCAACTCCCGCTTTCGCTTCGCTCAAATTCCCGTCCACAGATATGGAATTCCCGTCAAAAACCAGAACCTCGTTTGTGTATGTGCTTTTTTCGGTGTCGAATCCACCTAAAATGTATATTTTATCGTTAATAGTTACTGAGGACGTGTAAATTCGTCTGTCAGGAAGCATTTCTGAATGAGTATCCCATTCATTGTCATCAATATCATACTCGAAAATCTCCCGATGACCCTGCATTGTAACGTTTTCCCATCCGCCGAATGTGTACAGCGTTTCATCAATAACACCTGCGGAACCGAAAGCCCGTGCTGCTGGCATGTCTTCGACACGCTCTGGCATTCGCACCGCCCAGTTAAAATTTTTGTATATATTCCTCATGCCGATATTCCAGTACACTCGAATATTCACACGCACAGGATAATCGGTCGTCGAAAGAGTTGGAGAATCTGCCACTGTGAAGCCAAACATATAGGATTCTTTGCTGTTACCCGAAATATGTGCAGGACTCGTTACTACCGTTTTCGCATATTCGCTGTTAAGGTCACCAATCTGTCCTGCAGCAGTTGAAAAGTTAAATTCTACGCGTCTAATCTCGATGCTTCGTAAACTTGTATTTTCAATCTCGAAATACACCGGAACTACCTGCCCTGCAAAGACATTCTCGGGAGCAACCAATTTAATAATCTCAGGTGTCGAATCGTCGAAAACGCAGCTCTGGCTTGAGAAGCTAAGCACCATCAGCACAATGAAACCCACAAAATAACGCATAATTATCTCCGCTTTTTCATATTATAACGTCTCAGATGCGGATTCCGTTTGAATAATGATGTTAATCATCGGCTTTCATTAGAAGTCAAAATCATCTTCCTCGTCATCAAACTTGAGTGTAAATTCAGTATTACCAGACAATTTGTCTTCATTTTTATAAGCAAAATCCTGAGTATTTATTTCGAAATCCGCCAATTCGAGCATCGGGAGTTCTTCTGGTTTATTTGGCTTAAGGTTTTCCAAAAGATTGCGTTGTTCTTTACGAATTTCCCTTTCTTCTTTCAATTCGATAGCTTTAATTTCTCTATTATCTATATAATCCTTGTATTTACTAGAAACAACTAAAACCCAGTAACCAATTGCCAAACATACTGATATTAGCATTGGAATTCCAACCGCAAATACTGTAGTGTTTGAGATTTCGCTGGTCGGTGTAAGTCTAATATAATTACCAAAGAAATGCGAAATTGTCTTTTGTGCTAAATCACTAAAAGGAGCTTGGAATAGCAAAAACCCTAATGTATAAAATACAGCAATTGTCGGAACTAAACCAATCTTCCAAGATATATCTCCTTCAATATTTGCATATTCACGCTTGTCTTCAAGTTTGTTGGGAATCGTAAACCATTGCGCAGCAAGAAATATCAGAAAGAACAATTCATAAAATCTCGCTACTATTAGTATGACATAAACTGCTACTAAAGGTCTGTTTACAAATGTATTGTATGTTTTCAGTCTAAAAACTAGATAAATTAAATATATATGCGCAAAAAGCCCAAGTGTTAAAACTGATAAAACTGCATAAACAAAAGGATTTCGGATGATATTGCGAATATACATAATATTCTCCACTAAATCATTTTTAATATATTTTGTTCAAGTTAATATACATACATTGAAATCATTAGTTTAGTAAAATGTAAGATTGATGCTGAGAATTTTATAAACAAGTAAATTTGATGCGAAAGAATAGCGATGAAAAAACTTTATCCGAAACAGAGAGTGAATCAAGGCAATATTTACATTGCTATTTATGAATAACAACCAGCTTACTTACTGCTATGGAGCGAAGTGGAATAGTGATCCTAGTGTATGGAATAGTTAGATTCCAAGTAATGAACGTTTCTTTGCATCAAATTCTGTGCAATCAGTTTAAGTACTGTGCATTGTATATACTTTACTTATGATAATGATAAAACAAATTAGTAGTTTTTACAAGCAAACAAAAAAAATCCCGCAAGTGAAATCACGGGATTTTTAAATTTTACGCCATTTTCACATCAAACAGGATTTTGCGAAAGCTTATTTAATGCCGGCGATTTCCTGAAGGCGACGCCAGTTATGAAGGCGGTCAAGGTTTGCAGCAATAATTTGTTCGCTTGCAACACCACCTTTGAACTGCTTGCCGAATCTACCTTGAGTTTTTGCAAAGGAAATGAAATCGATAGGATTGCCGTCAGCATCGAGCTTCCAGTCTTCCTTAAGGGCTGGATTGCCTGTAAGGTCGAAGCGTTCCTTAAAACTGTCGCCTTTACGCGGGTCATAGGTGAACAGTGGGAATGCTCTGCTATTGACAGCCAATTGTGCCTGGTCGTAGGATTCATCGTCGCCGATACCATGTTCTGGAAGGCAAGGAGTATATACGTTGATTAATGCTGGTCCGTCGAATTCATTGGCTGCAATAATTGAACGCAGGAAATGATTGAAATGCATCGGTGTTGTCTGCGCAACGTAGCAATTCGGATGCATCAGCGCAATCATCGCGAGTTCTTTGCGGTTCTCGGACTTGCCCGGGCTTGTCTTGCCGTGTGACGCCATCTTTGCTGCCTGTCCCATGAAACTCGCAGTCGATGCTTGACCACCAGTGTTCGAATAAACCTGAGTATCAAGGCAAAGAATGTTAACGTTCATATTTGACGCCAGAACGCGCGACAAGGGTTGGAAGCCAATGTCATACAATGCGCCATCACCGCCGATTCCCCAAATCTTCTTGTTTTCTCTGCCGATTTGGTCCCAGCGAAGCCGTGCACCCATCGCGAACGTTGCGACGTTTTCGAACAATGAGTTGCTCCAAGGAACCAATAGCGGATTAAACGGATATGTCGAGCAGTAAACCGAGTTGCAACCTGTTGCTGCGAACATAGCGATTGATTCACGACCATATTTGAAGCCAGTTGCTGCGAGCATCAAGCGCAGTGCAGTTGTTTCTCCACAGCCCATGCATGAACCAGCACCACCAACATAAAGCCATGAATCATCCTTCAAAAGCATGTCCACAAGGACTTTTTCGTTGATGAATTCGTCTTTTGTGGGTGTCAGTGTTTTCTTGGTGAATTCAACATGCGCAGCATAATTACTCATAAGTTCATCATCTTTTTTAGTCATTTTCAGAGCTTCTTTTTTGCCGCAAACTTTGACGCATTCGCCACAGCCTTTGCACTTCAAAGGATTTATGCTGATAGTAAACATACCCGGTGTCTGCCCTTTTTTCTCGCGCAATTCCCAGAATTTTTTGGGTTTACCGTAGACTTTTTTGATGAAATCTTGCTTATCAGCAGGAGCTTCAGTGATTTTACCGTTGAAATCCGACTCACTCACAACTTTCGCATAAATTGCTGCGTCTGGACAAACGTTTACGCATTCCATGCAGGCGATGCAATTTTCTGAGTTATAAACCGGAATATGTTGTGAAATGTAGGAAAAATTGCGATATTCACCAGTACCTGGAGGTACGAGTGAGCGTGCAACCCACTTATCCGCTGGAAGAGCGTAATATGCAGTACCGTCATTGTACTTCGAGATTACCTCATTCAGGAAATATTCCTGATCGATAACATCTTTTTTGATTTCTGCCATTTTAAGGCTCCTTTTTATTTTACTTGTTGAAATTTTTATTTATGCCTGAATGATTTCCTTTGGAATCTCAATAACTTCAGTGTAGCCACGTTCTACACATTGCAGATTGGATTGGATGACTTTTTCACCGCGTTTGCCGAAGTATTTTGTTAGAGCTTCTTTTACCCCTGCGAAAAGATCGTCGTGATTCAAACCCTTGTTGGCAGCGAAAGGAGTAGCTTTAAGGAACACA
>CAYZQB010000180.1:0-6217 GCA_964480395.1 uncultured Planctomycetia bacterium | reverse complement strand
ACCATAAACTCGGTAAAGACTTAGGACTTGTGGACATTGCACCGCTTGATGAATCAGGAATTTACATTGACGGTTTCGACTGGTTGAGCGGAAAATCTGCGCAAGCGGACGAAACAACCGATTCAATTCTTGACAATCTCAAGGATAAAAAGGTGCTTGTGCATATTGAGCGTTATCCGCATAGATATCCACATTGCTGGCGATGCAATACCGAGCTTTTGTACCGTCTCGTAGATGAATGGTACATCGACATGAGTTGGCGAGAAGAAATTAAAGAAGTCGCCAAAAAAATTCACTGGTTCCCTGACTGGGGACTTGAGCGTGAATTAGACTGGCTTACAAACATGCACGACTGGATGATTTCGAAAAAAAGATACTGGGGGCTTGCACTGCCGATCTGGGTTTGCGATGACTGCGAAAATTTCGATGTCATCGGTGGAATAGATGAATTGAAGGAAAAAGCTGTCTGCGGAATCGATGGAGTGCTGGCAAACTCGCCACATAAGCCATGGATTGACAAAGTTGTATTAAAATGCGAAAAATGCAGTAAAGATATGCATCGTATCCCTGATGTAGGCAATCCCTGGCTTGATGCAGGAATCGTGCCTTATTCGACTACAAAATACAACACCGACCGCGAATATTGGGAAAAATGGATACCAGCAGACCTTGTACTGGAATGTCTGCCCGGACAATTCAGAAATTGGTTCTATGCTCTGCTTTCGATGTCAACAATGATGGAGAATATCGAGCCGTTTAAACGCCTGTTCGGTCATGCTCTGGTTCGTGATGAACAAGGCAATGAAATGCACAAATCACTTGGAAATTCCATCTGGTTCGAAGATGCTGCAGAGAAAATGGGCGTTGACGTAATGCGCTGGATCTACTGCCGACACAATCCCGAACATAACCTGAATTTCGGTTACACTTTTGGTGACGAAATCAGAAACAGAATCTTTTTAACACTATGGAATTCCTATGCATTTTTCACAAATTATGCTGTCCTTGATAATTTCGACCCAAATGTGAATTTTGTTAAAGTACAAGACCGTCAGCTCATTGATAAATGGATACTTTCAGACCTTCAGCTTCTTGTAAAATCTTTCAGAGAAGGGCTAAATGATCTCGATATAATGACATCCGTTAGAATGGCAGAACGTTTCATAGACAATCTCTCGAACTGGTACATACGGCGAAATCGCCGACGTTTCTGGCGTGGTGCAAGCGAAAATGATACAGACAAACAAGCAGCTTACTTGACTCTTTACGAGGTTTTAACAACGATTGCAAAGATTCTTGCACCGATAATTCCATTCATAACTGAACAGATGTACCAGAATCTCGAAAAATCGCAGAACGAAAATGTCCCGATTTCGATACATCATTGCGACTATCCAGAAGTCAGCGAGGATTTAATCGATGAGAATCTTTCACGCGGAATGAATATTCTTATTGATGTTGTTTCCGCCGGCAGAAGTGCGCGAAACAAGAAAAAACTCGGTATTCGTCAGCCATTGAGTGAAATTATAATACTCAGCGACGACGAATCTATCCGAAAAGCGTCAGAAGAATTCAAGGAACATATCCTGGAAGAGCTCAATGTAAAGAAAATCCGCATTCTCCCAAAAGAAAACAACAAACTCTTGAAATACACGATTAAGCCGAATTATTCTGTAATCGGTCCAAAATTCGGGCAAAAAGCAAAAGAAGTAGCAAACGCGCTTATAGAACAGATAACCGATGAAAACATTGAAATTATTGCAAAAGGCGGCGACATTAGCGTGGAACTGAGTGATAGTAAGAAAGTGCTTCTAAGCAACAATGAAGTTTTCGTTGAATTAGGTGTTTCCGACAGTTTCGTTCATGCTGAGGAACAGAATTTCAGTGTTGTTTTGAACATTGAAATCAACGATGAGCTTAAATCTGAAGGTTTTGCACGGGAAATTGTCCGTCATTTACAGAATTTGCGCAAAAATATCGGACTCGAAATCGAAGACCGAATCATTTTGAAGTTTGACACCAAGGACGGCGATATAATTCAAGCTTTTGAGAAGCATAACGATTATATTTCGGGCGAAGTGCTTGCTCTTAGCATTGAAAAAACTCTCGATTCTGAATGCGAGTATCACGAATTAAAGATAAAGGGAAAACTTTTCAATGCGTGCATCGTTAAATCGGTAACAACTTAAATGGCTGACTTTGCGGAAGTAAGGAATAATATGGTTGATTCATGCAAATTGACGATAACCGTTGATGAAGAAATCAAACAATTGATAAAACCCGGTATTCTGATTGCTGAAAGTATTCAAATTATCGATGCAGATGAATATCTATGGGCGGAAATCGATGAAATAACTGAAAAATATCGTGAGAAATTCCAAGACCACCTTCCATCAGACATTCCTGAGCTGCGTTTTGCAAGAGATTTGTACAAATCTATTGGTGTAAATCCGACGAAAACACGCCCTTCATCGGAAGCTCTGCTAAGACGTGTGGTTCAGAGCAGAGAGCTTTACCGCATAAACAACCTTGTTGATACATGGAATCTCGAATCGCTTGAATTCTTCCTGCCAGTTGGTTTGTATGACATTGACAAAATTGCAAGCACGGAAATTTCAGTGCGCAAGGGTTTTGAAAATGAATTTTTCGAAGGAATTCGCAAAGCTGACGTAAATGTGCAGAGCCGGCTTTGTCTTGCGGACAGCATGGGACCTTTTGGTTCGCCGACTTCTGATTCAGCAAGAACAGCGATAACGGACAAAACAACTCGGATTCTTGTATTTATTTTTGCCCCTGCGGATTATCCTGAAGTAATGCTCTTCAAAATGCTCGATGAAGGAGCGCGCAGAACGAAACAATATTGCTTTGGGAAGATCGTCTGCTCAAAATTCATCCCGCGTATGTAATTGAACAATTGCAAGCTTAAGCAGAATAGATTTTCGGAATAAATCTAAAATTGCGAAAACTCATAAAAAGTGAAATTAATCCATTAGAAAAGCGGGTTTTTGGGATAATAAGTTAAGGTTTTTACAATTCTACCGATTTATCACCTGTATTTATATTAAGTAACAATCAACTCGTTCAGGAGATAAATATGCGCGCAAAATTACTGATATTTTCGGTCATTGTCTCAGTGTTCCTTATGGGCTGCGATTTGACACCAAAGGGTGATCGTGTCGTAACAACTATACACAATGTCGCCAAATTCGGCGAAGGTAGCCATGATCTTGTGTATAAAAAGATTCCAGTCATCAGCTTGAAAGGTACGCATGCTGAGATGGGTGCACAACATGGTGGATTGCTGTCAATCGCTATCAAGAATTATTATGATAAAGTCGTTCTGCCATATATGAACGAACGTTTCGGCAGAGAATTTTTCCTCATTGCTGCAAAAGAATATCTTGAACCTAATATTCCAAAAGAATATATCGATGAGATGAAAAGAATCGCAGAGACTTCCAACAATGAATATGACAACATTCTTCTTATAAACACATTTGTTGATATTGCATCGATTCTTGCTGGCAGAAACAACGAACTCGTGCCGTTTTCCGGTGTTTCATTCGGATTCGTCAATGAATTGAGTAAGTGCGAAGGTCCGATTGTTGCCAGAAACATGGATTTACGTTTCGGAATTGATGCTGTCAACATGCAGTCATACATTTTCGTCATTCATCCTGTTAAGGGCAAGCCGTATATGTATGTTGCATGGCCCGGAATGGTCGGTACGATGACAGGGATGAATTTAAGCGGGTTTGTAGCGACATCGAATCCGGTTACGGGTCCAAAAGGAATGACACCAGGGATTCCATACACAATTCTTATGAGAAATATACTCGAAAATTGTGATACTGTGCCAAAAGCACATGAAGTAATTATTTCAAGCAAATTAATCGGTGGTAACAGTTTTCTGCTTAGTGATACAAGCGACAAAATCTGGACAATTGAATGTACACCTTTCAAAATCTCGGTTAGACGCGACCATAAAGCTGTTACTGAAGAAGGGGAGTTGCCGACATATACACTTTCGAGTCTTGATACGTTTGTTGCAAGCGTACTTAATGACGAATGTATATTGAGCTCAGAGCATCAAAGCAGAGTAAAAATACTCAGTTCACGACTTGGAAATCTTGGTTTTCCGTGGTCAGCACAAGATATGAGCAATTTTGCTGGCAAATTATCGATTAAAGGAAGAACAGTTTTGTCAGTTGTTTTCATCCCGGGTACGCAAAATATAAGAATCTGGCGCATTGAAGATAACGATAGAGAGTTTTATGAAATAGATACAAATGCTTCATATGGAATTCTCGGTAAGTTCCAGTAATCATAATATTTGAGCTGAGGTAAGCCCGTTTCTCAGGAAGCGGGTTTTTTATTGCAGATGCATTTCAATAATATGATTAATCTTCAAGCTGTTTTGGTACAGTAAATGTTGCGATTGTACCCTTCATCGGAACACTTTCGATGTTGATTGTTCCGCCGTGCGATTCGATGATATTGTGAATAATCGTCAGCCCAAGCCCGGTACCTTCTTCACGCATCGTGAAAAAAGCGTCAAACGCGCGATTTATCTCTTCTTCAGTCATGCCACAGCCCGTATCTTCGACTTTGACTTCAATGCCATCTTCGGTTTCATCCCAACTTATAGATACAATATCTTCAGTACTGATCCTTTTCTGACCTTGCAGCACCTTGTTTGAAGCCGTTCTGATGGCTTCGATACTGTTGATAACCAGATTAGTTATAACTTGCTGGAATTCCCCTCTGTCGCCGAAACACAATGAAATTTCGTGATCAGGCGGAATTGTCTTAAGTTCAATATCATAACGCTTTGCCTTGTGTTCGAGAAACGCGATTGATTTATCGACAGGTTCTAGCATCGCGAACGGTGCTGGATTAACGTTGCGTTTCGCGTACTGCAGCACCTGAGTTACAATCTGTTGAATCCTGTACAAACCTTCAGAAATCAAATTTAAATATTCTTTGATTGACTCGTCAGAATTTTTCGGCATTTTTTTAATTATTCGTCTAACCGCGTTTTGCATACCTGAAAGCGGATTGTTGATTTCATGGGCCACTCCGGCAGCCAGGGTACCTGTCGCCGCGAGTTTCTGTGCGATTATCAATCCCTGCTCCGCTTTTCGCTGCTTCTTTACAGCTTCATCAACCTTGTCCACAAGATTAAATTGATAATTCTGCACTTCCTGGGTCATTCCGTGAAACACACGAACTAGCTCAGTAATTTCGTCGGACTTGGGTGGAATCTCCAGCTTGATGTTGTAATCACCTTTTGCAATCTTTTTACTCGCTGCGGACAGCTTTTCAAGTGGTGCCAAAACAAGCTTCGATAGCAAAATATATATTACGAGGATAAGCAGTAATGTGCCAAGCCCCATAATCCAGAAAACAGGTGTGATGACTTGAATGAGATTTATTCTGTTTGTTAAAGGTAGGTTTAAGTTGAGAATTAAAACCCATTCAGGCGGAAGTTCCTTTTCGATTTCAGCATTGTTGCCTTTGTAACTTTTTTCCAGTGGATCAGGAATGAATCGAGGAATTATCGAATTAACTTGATAAAGTGGCTTGTAAATCCGCATTCCCAACACCTGCATATCACCATCGAGTGCTTTATCAAGCGGGTCATCGTAAAGCCGTTCAAATTCATCGAGTTTTTTCCGCGGTGCTTGATGCAGAATCACCCGATATTTGTCAACAACAGTTATGCTGCTGAAAAGTGCAGAATAGGGATTCTCATTCAAAAGCTGTTCATATTGTTCGACAACTTTAATTAAAGTTTCATTGTCAACTTCTTTCGGGATATTCGTTAAAACCCAGTTGTTTACAACCTGTGTGAGGGATTGACGGTAAGTATTTGAGGTTTTTTGATAGACTGCCATTGTCTCGAAAACAACTTTTAACGAGAGAATACCCGCTACAATGAGCATTGTAATCAGAATCGCAAGAAATATTTTCGTTCGTAAACTCATACTGACTTTCCGTGCAGATAGTGAAATATAAAAGCAGCAATACCTGTCCAGCCTAACTGGTTTAAGTTTTCAACACTGTCAATAGGGCATGTAAACATGCGTTTTTTTCGACACTCAAGCTGCCCTCACGAATTTTACTCAGCTGTTTGCCAAAAAAGGCAGAAAGTCTGCTCCTATTGCCAATGCTGTGAGTAAAAGCAGGTTTACCTGATTTTCTAAGTTATTTATTA
>CAYZQB010000179.1:0-6311 GCA_964480395.1 uncultured Planctomycetia bacterium | reverse complement strand
GAAAACGAGAAACTTATCGAAGAACTGGAAAATAAATTAACAAAAGCAGAGAATTTACGAGCTGAATTGGAAAGTGAGCTGCAGATTCGTACAGATGAACTTGCAGAAGAAAGATCATCTGCAGAAATTATACTCAACGAGCGTGATTTTTCACAGAATGAGCTGGAATCCTTAAGAGAAAACCTTGAGCTAGAACGTCGAGAAACCCTTGCAAATGCTGGTAAAGAGCAGAATCTAAAAGAGCAATACTCTGCACTTCGAGAATTAAAAAAAGCTGTGGATATCGAATTAATCAACCTTAAAGGCGAGTATGATGAATTGAAAACCAGTTTCGAGAATTTCAAAAATGAGAATTTTGAGATGCAGCGTAAACATGTTGATTTAATTGATCAATATCACAGAATTGAGAATGAAAAAGAGCATTTTACGGATAAATTTGAAGTCATCAAGAAAAAGGAACAAACTGCTGTCATCCGAGTCAATCAGCTTAATCAGGAGATGCAAGGCACACTTGATGCTAGGAAAGAAATTGAACGAGAAAATGAATCCTTAAAACACAAAATGGATGAGCTTAACCAACAGCTTACAAAAGAGAAGAATCTGAACGAAGATAATACCGAGAAGATAGAGGAATTAACGGCTGAAAAGGTTAATATGCAACAAAAGTTGATAGAGTATAAATTTCAAGGCAAGAGGATAAGTGAGCTTGAGCTTGAAAATGACGATCTAAAACGTCGGAATGAGTTTCTCGAAGCTGAGACTAAGAAATTCAAGACAATTTTGGGTTTTGGGGAAGTTGATATCAACGAGCAATTGAAGAAAAAACTGGTTGACAATGCTGTCTTGAATCTATCTGCTCGATTTCTGCAGAACGGCTGGCAGCTTGAGAATTCGTTGAGCAAGCCCAAGGATATTTCTGCAATGAATAAAATCACAAAATCAATGGAACGACTAGCAAAACCAGTTGATGCAATGAAAATCAGATTGAATTTGCGGACATTTTTCGAGGAGCTGAAGAACCGAATCCCTGGTGTGATTGCAGATTATGAAAAATTATATAACAAACCAGAATCTAAACCACTTACAAACGTTGAATTGCGAAAAATTGTCGAGCAAAATGCATATTTAAAATGCCTTATGGATTTTATTGACAGTCTAAAAAACTTCATCGAAAAATCATAAATCACGCTGTTTATCTAAATTTTATTAGTTGATGAAAAAAATGTAACTATATTAAAAATCCTGTAGATAATTCTTGAATTTGAGAATGATTCTCATTATGATTTGCACAACACTGTGAGGAAAATATGAACAAACTTGAAAAATGCAATCGTGAGAATCAGGAATGCAAGTTTATTGGTGTTGCGATGGTCGGCAATCCGAATTCAGGTAAATCAACAATTTTTAACAGATTAACAGGAGAGAAACAGCATATCGGCAATTATCCTGGAGTTACGGTTGATATAAAAGAAGGAACAACGATTCACAATGACATCGAAATCAGGTTTACGGATTTACCGGGTACATACAGTTTGACTGCAATGTCGCCTGATGAACTCATAACAAGGAATTTTATAATTGAAAACAATCCTGATTTGGTGCTTATCGTCGTTGATGTATCGAACCTTGACAGAAATCTTTACCTTGCATCACAGGTCTTGGAGCTTACTGTACCAGTCATTATTGCTTTCAACAAATGGGATGAAGTCCTGAAAACAAGCACAAATATCAATCATTTCGAAATTTCTAAATTGCTAGGTGTTCCTGTTATTCCAACAATTGGCACAACCGGTAAAGGTTTTGATTTATTAATCGAGGAAATCGCAAACGCGCAAAAAAAATTGAAAAAAACTGAAGTCAACATTGTGTACGGTAGCGAAATCGATGCAGAAATCGAAAAGCTCTCTGAAATAATTGGGAAAGAGGAAAAACTTCAAAAATATCAAAGCTCTCGCTGGCTTGCCTTGAAATTGCTTGAAAAAGATGAAGAAATATTCAAGAAAATCAAGAGAACTCTGGGAATTCGTGCAGAAAGATTAATCGAAGCAGCAAATACAAGTATTGAAACACTTAGAACAAAATTCAACGCTGAACCGGAACTTACTATTATTGCGAAACGCTATGAGTTTATCTCCGAGATTACAAAATCTGCTGTTATTTCGAAAGATCATGGTAAACGCAATTTCAACGATAAAGTTGATCAAATCTTGACGAATCAATTTCTTGGTATCCCAATTTTCCTGTTTATCATGTGGCTTTTGTTTCAATTAACGTTTACTGTCGGAGCACCGTTGATGGATTTGATTGAAGCAGGTCAAGAAGGTTTTTCGAATCTGCTAAATGATGCTTTAGCTGATGGTTGGTTCAGATCATTGTTGATAGATGGAATCATAAGCGGTGTTGGTGCTGTCATTATTTTTCTGCCGAACATTTTACTGCTGTTTTTCGGTATATCAATCATGGAATTGTCAGGATATATTGCACGTGCTGCGTTTGTGATGGATAAATTAATGCAGAAGATTGGGCTGCAAGGTAAAAGCTTTGTACCGATGATAATCGGATTCGGATGCTCTGTCCCTGCCATAATGGCTACTCGAACGCTTGATAATAAAAGAGACCGATTGATAACAATGCTCGTAATTCCCTTTATGAGCTGCGGCGCAAAACTTCCGGTTTACATCCTGCTAACAGGTGCATTTTTTGCAGAAAGTGCTGGAACAGTCATTTTTGTTATTTATTTCATAGGCATTTTAGCAGCGATTTTCGCAGTGTGGATTTTACGGAAATTTGTCGTCAAAGGCGAAACTTCCACATTTATGCTGGAACTTCCATCATACCGATTCCCGAAACCTTCATATG
Organism: uncultured Planctomycetia bacterium; assembly: GCA_964480395.1. GTDB lineage: Bacteria > Planctomycetota > UBA8742 > SKZP01 > CAYZQB01 > CAYZQB01. The sequence continues at coordinate 3,452 of CAYZQB010000179.1, read as the reverse complement.
TCCTTAAAACGACATTTTATCGGGGTTGGCTTTACATGAAAAAAGCTGGTACAGTCATTCTTGGAGCATCAATAATTTTATGGTTTATCCTATCTTATCCAAATGCACCAACTGACGTGAAGAAGAACCTAGAAAAAGAAATTGCAGTTGCAGACGCAAAACTTTCCATGATTATTCAGCAAAATCCTGAAATTGAAACGCTGATAAACTCAGAAGAGAATACCGATAAAAAATCGACCGAAATAAAACTGTCAAAACTTGAAGATTACACAAATATAAAAAATTCAATTGACATATTAAACAATGAATTGGCACAAAAAGACCTGGAATACAGCATTGGCGGCACAATCGGAAAAGGTTTTGGATTTATTCTGACTCCGACGGGTTTGGGTGACTGGAAGATTGGAACCGCTTTGTTTACTGGGTTTGCTGCGAAGGAGGTTGTCGTTTCTTCCTTTGGAACGCTTTACAGCTTGGGTGGTGAAGAAACTGAAGAATCCGAGTCGTTGAAATCTGCTTTGAAAAACGACAAATCAATCACTCCTCTGGTTGCATTTTCGCTTTTAGTTTTCATTTTGCTCTACATTCCGTGCATTGCGGTTTTTGCGGTTGTCAAAGCGGAAAGTTCGTGGAAGTGGGCATTTTTCATGAGTTTCTATACAACTGCAATTGCCTGGATAGCTTCATTTATCGTTTATCAGGGTGGCTCATTAATCTTCGGATTATAATTAACTTTTCCACAATTTCGCTGATGTTTGATAAAATCTAATAATCTTCGCTTTTGAGTGAAGGAAATTATGACGAATAAATCAAAAAAAACTCAAAGCACTGATAAAGCAAAAATTTCGGATATTTCGGTACGGAATTTATGGTTCAGCTATGGCGATTCCGTAGTCCTTGACAATTTGAATCTTGAAGTACCGCATCTTGATTTTTTGGGGATAATCGGACCTAATGGCGGTGGTAAAACCACTCTGCTCAAGTGTATTGTCGGCATTCTGACTGGTTTTCGTGGTGAAATCATAATTCTTGGAAAATCTAATGGCATCGGAAGCAAAAATATCGGTTATGTACCTCAGCGAAGTACATTTGTTGAGGATTTCCCGGCAAATGTTGAGGAAGTTGCTCTAATGGGAACACTTGGACAGAAAAAAATATTCGGCTGGCTGAAAAAGCAAGACCGCAAATTGGCATCAGATGTTCTACAGGAAGTTGGGTTGTTTGACAAGCGCAAAAGGCATATAAGTCAGCTTTCAGGCGGGGAACGTCAGCGACTTTTAATTGCTCGTGCGCTTATCAATTTTCCGAAGATTCTACTGCTTGACGAGCCGACAGCATCGCTTGACACAACATATGGACAAGATTTTTACGAGCTTCTTCAGCGTCTGAATGAGAAAATTACTATTGTTCTTGTGTCTCATGACATCGGCGTAATTTCTCGCTATGTCAAAACAATTGCCTGCGTTAACATGAGTCTATTCACCGAAGGTTCAAGGCAAATCACCGAGGAAATGCTTGGTGAAGCATATAAATGTCCAGTGGATTTAATTGCTCACGGCGTGCCGCATCGCGTGCTGCCTGTTCATAATCACAAACATGACGAAGAAAATTGATTGAGGGTAAAATGTGGGATGCAGTTATAAATTTTGAGTTTATGCGTTTTTCAATTTACGCAGCAGTGCTTGCCAGCGTTGCCTGCGGGATAATCGGTAGTTTTATTGTTGTGCGTAAGATTGTTTTTGTTACCGGTGGGATTTCGCACACTGCATATGGCGGAATTGGGATTGCGTACTTTCTTGGCTTGAATCCTCTGATTGGTGCTACTGTTTTCGCAGTATTAGCAGGTTTCCTGATAAGCTGGATTCGCAGCACATTCGCAGAACGTACCGACACGCTCATTGGTATTTTGTGGGCAAGCGGGATGAGTATCGGCATATTGTTTATCAATCTTACACCCGGCTATGCTCCGAATTTGATGTCTTATCTTTTCGGAAGCATACTCGGAATAAGTTATGTTGATTTGCAGATTATTTTCGTGCTTGACGTGATTATTTTCATCGCGGTCTTCATGTTTTACAGGCAATTTCACATTATCAGCTTTGACGAGGAATATGCAAAATCATTAGGTATTCGCGTTAAACTTTTCAACTCGATTTTCATGGTTCTGGTCGCTTTGACGGTTGTCGTGTTGATTCAGGTTGTGGGAATCATCCTCGTTATCGCGTTAATCACGATTCCACCAGCAATTGCGGGAAGATTTGTGAAAAGCTTAAAACAAATGATGGTCGTCGCATCGATTATCGCATTGATTGTTACAGTCGGCGGAATCTGGATTGAATATGAGCTTGAAGCATTAACGAGCAAACAAATCCCACCATCTGCAACGATTATTCTACTTGCATCTGCGATTTATCTGCTTGTTTCGATTCTGAAAATTAAACGTAAGAAATTTAAAAATGAACCTACATCTGCAAAATAATTGGGTGAAAAGATGAGAATATTTATTGTTCTTTTATTAGCGTTTATCACAGCATTTTCAGGTTGTCGGAAAGATGAACCAGTTTTGACAAATTCGGACAAACTCACCATTTTGGTGTCAATTTTACCGCAAAAGTACTTTGTCGAACGCATAGCTGGAGATAAAGTGAATGTGATTGTGCTGCTTCCACCCGGCGCATTCCCGGCAACATACGAACCGTCAATAAAACAGTTCACCGAAATTGCTAAAGCGAAGATATATTTTATGGTTGGGCATCCAAAATTTGCGCTTGAAACCAATTGGGCAGCCAAGGTTCAAGAAGTTAATAAGAACCTGAAAGTTATCAAACTTGTGGATGGACTTGATTTAAGTAATGAAAATCTTGACCCGCATGTTTGGGTTGCTCCCGGATTGGTCAAAAACCAACTGTCTGTGCTTACTGAAGCAATATCAGTTGAGATGCCCGAACAAAAAGAATTTTTCATAAAAAACATGAATAACTTTGCTTCGGATATTGATTCCTTGACAAATAAAATCAAGAACAAACTTGCGAATGTAACAACAAAAAAGTTTCTGGTTCTTCATCCTGCATGGGGATATTTCGCAAAAGAATTCGGGCTCGAACAAGTTGCTATTGAGCAGCATGGGCATGAATCTGGGCATCATAAAACCGAAGAAATTATCGAATTTGCGAAAAAACATAAAATTAAGGTAGTTTTTGCACAAAAGCAGTATTCAAGTAAGGAAGCGGAAACAGTTGCGAAGGAAATCGGCGGACAGGTCATTAAAATCGACCCACTTGCAGAGAACTGGCTTGAAAACTTGGAACTCGTTGCTGACACACTCACAAATCACATGCAATAAAGCAGGCAAGCCTGCATTTTCCACGTCATTGACAGTAGAACTCAAAAGATATTTGACCTATTGACGAAATCTAAAAATTAAGACAGAAAGTAGCTTGGATACCACATCA
>CAYZQB010000178.1:0-6333 GCA_964480395.1 uncultured Planctomycetia bacterium | reverse complement strand
AAGCTGTCCATTTCAGCTTCTGCTTTTTCCATATCTTTGCCAAGCGAACGTTTGCTCTTAGCATTCCTGTACTTGAAATCAGCATTACCTTTTGGACTCATCGGTCTTTCAGGCGCATTAGCATTATTCGGCTCCTCAAGATAGCCATCATCATCAGCCCAACCTTCTTTGTTTTTCTCTGCAGTTTCGTAATTACGGCGTTCGATTTCGCTCATCATTTCTTCAGGAAGTTCCTGTGTTATGCCAAAGTATTTCCAATCGTAGGAAGCAAAAGAATTTACAGCATTCGTACGTTTTTTATCGTAGAAGAACGGTTTCATATCCGGTGTCATATCCGGGAAGAGTGAATAAATCGCTTCGTCAACCAAGCTGACCGCGAGTTCCGCTTTGACGGGATTGCCATTCTGGTCGGTTGTTTTTACCTCGAATTCCGCTTCATCACCGGGAGCGTAAATATCTTTCTCAGACTTGATTTCAACGTTAAGGAATCTGAATACTAATACTTCAGTCTCGTCCTGATACCATTCATGATTCGTGCTGATGGTGAGTTTGACAAAAATATTCGGTGAATACAGGGATTTCATTGCAACCTTGTATTCCGATGCGTTGCTGGTGAGCTTAACCACGTCGTAATCAAGCACTTCCTCGCCTTCGAAGGTTATGAGCGCATAGGTCTCTTGCGTTGGTGAATTGAGCATGAAGTTGGCGGTTTCGCCCTCGAAATATATTTGTTTGTTGGATACGATTCGAGTTTTCAAGGAGCGGTCGCTCATTTCACCGAGTACGAAATAATCGATATCCGCGGTAATCGGTGTTTCTCTGCGGTCGTAGGCGATGTAATGCAGACGATAATGTCCTGGTTTGGCGAGTTCACCAGCGAGTTTCAGCGTGATGTCAATCTTGCCGTTATCAAGAGTTGCAGCTTTGATTGTCTGAATTTCCTGCGTTACTTCTCTACCACGCTTATAATCGACCTTCAAAACCTTGATTTCACCTTCCTGAGTAACAGGTGAATTATTCGGCGAAACAGTAAACAGGTTCGCAACAAGGTTGTCATTTAAGCGGTAAAGATTGCGGTTAGATTTCAGAAGAGCGTAGAATTCCTGCTCTGCAAGAATGACCGATGTTCCGCCTGATGCCCATCTGCGATTGTTATCCTGTGCGCTGACCTGCAGAACATACCTTTCAGCATAATCCTTCAAACCCTTGAAAGTTACAGTTGCCATGCCGTTATCATCGCATGCTGCATTTCCGCTTGAAATGTACTGCATGCTCTCCGTTTGCGCTTTGCCTTTCTCTGTTTTGCTGAAGAACCATGAAAATTCGGAGAACTGATTCTTGTCAAAACGATAAGGCACCGCAAAAAGCTGCCATTCAATCTTCGCGTTTTCAACAGGTTTTCCGAAGAAATATTTCACGTTGACTTTGCAGTTGACATCTTCTTTTGTGAGGTAAATATTCTTTTCAGGTGTAACTTCGACCATGAAGTCAGGTTTTTTATACTCCTCAACTTTGAATGTACCGGAGAATTTCTGTACTCCGTATTCCACATAAATCTTGTAATCACCTAAACTCGCATGTCTAGTGAGTATGAATTCACCGTCAATTGAGCCGAATTCCGTCGTCGTTTTTTCCTCGCTGAAATACGTAATCCCCTTCGGATTCTTTATCGAAACAAGCGCTCTTTTATTCGAAGGTGCCTGATACGAACCGTTTTCGACATCGCGCAAAATTCCCTTAAATTTCACCGTGTCGCCAGGACGATACGCTGAGCGATCGGAAAAGATGTAACCTTTAGCAGTGTAGCCGGTCGAAACCGCAATCCCTGCAAATCCGTCGGTGAATGCATAGTTTTTATCCTTGTATGCAAAAACCTTCAGGTTATTCTTCGCAGTTTCAAATTTCTTGTTGAGAATACCTTTTTCGTTGGTTTTACCTGCATTCTGGATTTTATCACCGTCAAAGTAGAGAACTTCAACGTTAGCAGCGGGTTTGCCTGTAATCTCGTCCTTAGCGAAAACGAAAAGCTGATTCGGTGATTGTTTTACGATAATCCCGATGTCGCTGATAATCACGAGAACGCGAGCAAAATACACATCCGCCTGCACTTCGAGAATATACGAACCGGCTTCAGTGATTGGTATATCATAATTGCGCAAATCTTTGCGATAATCGACGTATTCAGGAACATCCGTTTCCCATTTATTAGTAGGTGCAATAATTTCAACAGCGACCTTTTCGATGTTGCTGATGCTTCTGTGTCGTTCGTAGTAACTTTTTAGGTTGAGCCGATACGCTTTGAACTTAAGCTTTTTAATGTTTCTGGTCATGATATTCAGCATCGGTTTCTCGTCCGAAGTAAACATACGCTTGGAGATAACCGTTATTTCTTTTTTCTTCATCACATTGATTGCCTGGCGTGCATTGTAATACCAGTTTGTGTACGGGAAGTTTGTGATGACTTTTTCATATTCTTTGATGGCGTCCGCAAGGTTTCCGATCTGGTATTCGAGAATCTCCGCTGCGTGATACTGTGCTTCTGCTCCAACATCAGTGCGTGAATATTTGCTTGCAAGATTACGCAAAACTTCAAGTGCTTCCAGATATTTTGCAAGAATGTTTTTGTTGTCAAGCTCTGTTAATTCTTGTTTTTTCTGAATTGCGTTTGTTCTGGTGAGATATTCAGCGAGAACAGCATTTGTGAATGCAAGATTCACTTTCATCTTGTCAACGTAAACTGCAAGATTGTGAACGGGATAATTTCCTAGAAATAATTCGCCTGATTTTTCTGCATTTTGCCAGTTAGTCCGCAAGGTAAGGAGTGTATCAGAGGGTATAATCGGTGTATCCTCATTTATGTCGAGAAGCGTTGTATAATCGAATTTGCAGTACTTCATGAAGGTTTTCAAACCTTCGTCGTAAAATGTGTAAAACTCGTTGTAAAAACTTTGGATGAGCAGGTTTTGTGCGTCGTTCCAGTTTGGATGTGCAGGGAATGTAGCGAGGAAAGACTTGAATTGTGTACGGCAATCCTCGAATTTTTTCATGTTGAAATAGGTTGAACCTATCAAATATGACGCTTTGCCAGTGTCTTTATACTCGGGGAAACTTACCAGCATTTTTTGCCAGTATTTTATCGCTTTATCGTTGAATCCATAAGAATTTGCTGTGTTTGCGCATTCCATGAGAAATTCGGGTGCTTTTTCATGCTTGATATAATCTGCAAAGAAAAGGTCATAATAACCCCACGCCTTGTCGAAAGCATCTTTGTTGGCTGAAGTACTTGCTTCAAAAATGTAGGATTTTGCGAGACTGACCAGTGCTAGCGGATTGTAATCGGTCTTGCTGTACTCCCTAACAATGCGCATCAGGTCGGGTCTGCTTTGCATCCAGTTATAAAGCATCAGATAGCTTTCGCCCCTGTAAAATAAGGCATGTGAAAGGAATTTGGTCGCGTTTTCAATGTCGTTCGTTTCAATAAATTCTTTCTGTTCGTCTGTTGGTTCAGCGGTGCTAATAATTGCATTATATTCGCTGATTGCTTGATTATATCTTTTCAACTCGAAGTTGCAGTAAGCGACATTGTTTGTGATTTCGAATTTTTGGTCGTTGCTGATTTTTACACCGCGTGCTTTGGTGAAATATTTGAGTGCTTTGTTGAAATCCTTTTTCTTTTCAAGGTTTGCATATGGGTCTTTTGATTTTGGGACTTCACCTTCGAAGGCAGCATAGGCGATATCGAGATAATACTTTGCAATTGCGAGTAAATACACATCACCTGAGCGTTCAATCGCTTTGTTCATGAGTATTTCCGAGCTTTTCTGGAAATCTTTGAGATTGTAATATGCCGACGCAAGCAGGAATTTGTATTTTGAAATCCAAACACTGTCAGGATATTTCTTGATTCCGTCAACGCAGATATCAACGGTTTTTTCAGCATCATTGCTGTTGTATGCTGCCAAACCAGCAAGATATACTGCTTCCTGTGCTGTTTTTGTTGTTGGATAAGTCGAATATGCTGCTGAGAAATTAACTAATGCCTCATTGAAATCAGCAAAAATCATTTGCTTTTTGCCACTAATGAGAAGTTCCTTGGCTTTTCCTTCATTATCATTTTGCGCAATACCTTTGTAGCTCAGTGAAAAAAGGATTGCACAAACAAGGAACACTGAAATACCGAATTTTAAACGAAAATTCATAAAAACCTCCTGATTTGGAAACTTGAATATGATTTGTTGTAAACGTCTTGAGTTTTGACGAGAGAAATTTTTGTTTGTTTCAACTTTTTTATTTATCCTCGAAAACCTTATTTGTCAGAGTGATAAAATCATCACGGCAGCGGATTGCTTGATATTTTTTGCGATAAACGCTTGCACCTCCGAAATCACGGACATACCAGCTTGCGAAACGTCTGAACATCAATGTTGCAATAACTTCGTCGAATTGTGCCATTAATTTATCAAAATGCCACAACATCGTGTTTTTAAGTTCCTGAATACTGACTTGATACTGAGTGATTTTGCCTGTTTGCAGGAATTCAGCGATTTCCGTGAAAAGCCAGGGGTTTCCTAGTGCGCCTTGCCCAATCATCACACCGTCTGTACTAGTTTCCTCAAGAGCCTGCTTTGCGTCCATTGCAGATTTTATCCCGCCATTAAAAATCACAGGAATCCTCAAACTTTTCTTTATCTCAGATATTGCAGCAGAATCGGCATATCCCTTGTGATGCTGTTCTCTAGTTCGAGCATGCACCGTCAACATATCAAAACCTTCATCCTCAATAACCCTTGAAAGATGTAGTCCTTCCTGCGAATTCTTGGTGAAACCTGTTCGGATTTTCGCGCTTAGCACAAAGTTTTTGCCAGATTCATCAACTGCTTTCCGCATTGCTTTCAACGTTTTTCCGGCATATTCAACGTTTTTCATCAAAAATGCACCGGCTTTCGACCGTAAAATCTTCCGTGCTGGACATCCGCAATTCAAGTCCACACCATCGTATCCCAGCTCAATCGCTTTCAATGTGGAATGATATGCTTCCCACGGTCTGCCTGTAACAATCTGCATTATTATCGGTTTCTCAACAGGTTCAAATCTAACGAGTTTCGCTGTTGCTTTGTTGCGGATAAGCAGCGGTCGGGTGCTTATCATTTCGGAAAAAACAAGTGATGCACCATGCTTGCATGCAAGCTGACGAAAAGATATATTAGATACGCCTGCAATTGGTGCACAAAGAAGAACGTAATCAAGTTTGAGATGTTTTATGGATAAAGACATAATTGGCGATGTTTTCTTAATGATTAGCTGTCTGAAAACAACGGATTATATACAATTTCCTGAGTCAGATACAGCAGTTATTGACAAAATCGACCAGAAAACCAAGCCGGAAAAATCCTGGAAAGTCATTCTTTTTAACAGCAATCATTATTTTGAGGAAGTAATATTCCAGCTTCAAAAGGCGACCTCATGCTCAACCGAGGTTGCGATTCATATTGCCGTAGAAGCACATAATGTTGGGAAAGCGATTGCGTTTATCGGCGAAAAATCGAAATGCGAACGTGTTGCCAACGTGCTTAAACAGATTATGCTGATTGTTACTCTTGAAAGTGATGAATAATATTTGAATAAATATCTTGCAATTGGCTTCTGATTTTATATAAATCGTCTTTTTCAATTCGGAGGATAAAGTGTCTATACATAAAACATTAAAAGTTACAGGTAGTCTGACACGTGCGAGGAACGTACTAACAAGACTTGAGAGAATCGAGAAGCTGAAAAAGCAGGAAAAGTGGGAAGACAGCTATTCTATTTTTGGTTTACCCAAGGTTACTGCAAGAGTTATGAAGAAACGCCCAAAGAAGAAGAAGGAAAAAGATGCTGACGCTGAAGCAGCAGTCGATACAGCTAAGAAAGAAAAATAAGCCAAATAGGAAATGAAAAATATAATTCAATCAAGGGAGTATTCGCTCCCTTTTTTCATTATTCATACAGAAAATATGTTTTTTGTCATTCTGAAGGAGCGTCAGCGACTGAAGAATCCAGGCTAGTCCATCGCAAATCATGGATTATATCTTGTCATTATTTCCAATAATGACAAGTATTTCGGTTCAGAATTTATCATACATAATACATTTCAATGAAATCCATATTTTTCATTTCTCTAGCCTGGATTCTTCGCTACGCTCAGAATGACATTATGTCGAGACGTTTTCTGCGAAACTGACAAGATTCATTAATCATTCAATCTGGAAGTTGTATTGCTTTTATTGGTGAATAATCATCTTCAAGCCATTCAACAAACAGAATTCGGTTTCTTTCTTTGTCAAATGCAGCACT
>CAYZQB010000177.1:0-6369 GCA_964480395.1 uncultured Planctomycetia bacterium | reverse complement strand
TTCGCTTCGCTCAGAATGACAGGAACATAACTTTTGTCCCTAAGCACTAGATTGCACATTTTTAATAAAGTAATCGGCAATTAAAAACTGTCCTAATCTTCGAACAACTTATCCTGCATCGCTGGTGATAATTCATAAATCTTCATCGTATTGGATTTTTTCTCGCTGGCAGCAAACAAAAACTTGTCATCATGTTTGGAAATCGCCCAAATTGTCTCATTCGCAGGTAAAATGCTCTTATTCTCGAATTTAGGATACGGGATAGTAATCTCTTCGTAAATGGAATCTAAACTCGATATGGCATATTTATATATCTTGACGCCATCTGTTATATAAAGAACTTCGTTGTCTTTGTCATAAAACGCACTTGTAACAATGCTCAAAACGGTTTGAGGTTTAAAATCTATATATTTTATTTTGTTTTCATATTCATCACGTTTAGCAATAATCAAGTACTGGTTCTTGCAGAAAAACAAAACATATTTCATGTTTACAACGACTGAATCTGCTGAGAATTTCACCACCAAATCTTTCAGAAGTGCATCATATGTATATTTAGTGCTGTCTATCACACAATTATCAGTATTGATGTAAAAAATCTCATTTTCTGACGAAATCCCTGCCTGTACTTCGTAATTTATTGGATGTTGTTCAAGAAAATTATCAAATTTACCGTTAATCATTCTGATTGTGATTAAACTTTTTTGTGTAAATATATGATATTTCAGGTTGCCAAATTCATCTGTTGTGAATCCAGTATTGTAAACATACGATTCAGTATTAATCTCTTTTATAAGCTTTACTTCTGTTTTCACATTCTCAGTTGACTGAACTGAGGGATTCGAATCAATTTTCTCGTCAACCTGTAAAAACACAAATAATAGTATTCCAAAAATCAAGAGAATGACCAACAAAAAACAGCTGCAACCAACGCTTTTACCCTTCATATCCAATTTAATCTGATGATATTTTTGAACCCGTTGAAGTTTTGCAGCTTTCGTGTTATATCCTTCAAGTGTGTTCTCTGCACAATTTCCGCAAAAGGAACATGCGTCGGGATTTTCGAACCCGCAATAAGGACATTTATCAGTCATCTCAACCTCATAAAGGTGTTTCATGGATAATACAAATTACACATCAAACAACAATAAGTTTAACAAACTTGATGATTCAGTTAAACAAAATCCTCTACAGGAAAAAACAACCTGGTGGAATCTGATTAAGTCTGTCGCTTATGATAAAACCACCTGGATAGTGGTTCTTGGAATGTTCGTATTGCTGCTGGGTTATTTCTATAACGAAATATTCTCTGACAAAATCGTTTATGATAATGAGGGTTTGTTTCGCAAATTCAAGGTTGATAGGAATGTAAAATCCTCAAAGCAATCACAGCGTAATTATGAATTAAAAGGTAACGTACAAGCTGGTGCAAAAGTCGAAATATATATCGATCCTTCTGAGATACTTATAAATCCAACTATTGACGACAACGGAAATTATTCTCTGAAATTGTCATTACCGAATTACTATTTATGGGTTTACGGCAAGGTTGTTTTGGTTGAGAAAATCACATATTTCCGCATTTATCTTGCCAATATGCGACGTTATTCGATTCAGAAGAAGGATTATGACACCGGTATTAATATGATTGAAAAACGTTGGGAATCCCAACGTTCTTTCTGGTATGAGCCATCAAAATCAGTAAATCTCATGATTCAAGGGCTAATCTTTTTCTTCGGAGCGATAATATGTGCTTTAATTCTTGGTATCAATCCGTTCAAACTCGGGCTTAAACTTGGTGATTTCAAGCATTGGATTCCAATCACTGCATTCTTCATTTTAATTATGCTGCCCGTGTTTTACTATGTTGCACACTCGGATGGGTTCAAAAATTCATACCCAAGCGATTATTACGCCCGTGAAAGTGTAGATGTTTTCTGGATTATAACAATCTCATATCTTGTATATTTCTTGGGCTGGGAGTTTATTTTCCGCGGATATTTCCTTCTCGCATTAAAAGACAGAATCGGAGTCGTCCCTGCAATCCTTTTGCAGATGGTTCCCTTCGCTGCCATGCACATTAACAAACCACCGCTTGAAGCAATGAGTTCTATAATCGGCGGAATCGTTCTCGGAATACTTGTTATCAGGGTGCGCAGTTTTTGGCCCTGTATAATTATTCATTGGGTGCTGCATGCTTCGATAAATTATTTTGTATGCACAATTCATTACTGGTAAAATATATAAGATTTATGACGATGAATTCATATGAATTTAAGGTTCTTTTTACTAATCACTCAGAATTTTGTTTTTTGGTGTTTTTATGAAGTTTTATCGAAAAACTCAGATTTTACTCATTTTCCTGCTTCTTAGCATCATCGCTTGTATTGGTTGTCAAAATACAGGACACGTAGGACCGATTATATTAGGTTCTTCAACGGATTGGGAAGATTATGACATCGGTGCGGTAACATTTTTCACACGACTGACGAACAACATACCTGAAGACAAACGCAAACTTGTATATGATGTTTACCAGAAATATGGCTCTGTATCGTTTGAGTGGATTAATCAGAAGCAAAAAGCGTTAGATATACTTGTCAAGGGCGCGCCTATCGAGTGGGCTCCGAGTTTCATACAGGAAAACATCGAACTTGTTGATAAAAAGCTGATTTATTGGCGACTTGATGAAATTTGGTATCGTGCGAACTTTCAGCTATATTCGATTTCGTTCCCATTCAAAGGCACGCTCAATCCCGATGCAAAAATGTCTATTGACACAGGTTCAGGTTTGGAACCAGTAGAACTCGATAAAAACGGTAATTTCGATCTCATGCTTCCCTTTTCACATCAGAAAACCATAGCATTTGTCAAAATAGAGCTTCTTAACGACGAATTTACTGAGGATGAATCGGGTAATGTTATCAGGTATAAGCGTATTAATATCACTAATAACACTATTGTTGATATTTCAGAGAGTGAGTACTTGCAGCAGCGAAGCATTTATACAACTTATTCATCAGATGAAGACAATACTGAATCAACCAATAGCAATATTGAAGATTATATACCTCCTGAGTTACCCGAGCCGGAAATCAATTCAGGTCCAACTGAAAACTGGTTCAAGATTGACAGTAAACATGAACCTGATATTAATGGAATTTTAACATCAAATGAAGCAAATCCGGTAAAAACGCCAGATGAAAAAGGAGAAATTCCAACGAAATCAACTGAGAAAACTGAAGATAAACCGGCTAATAACGCGAAAGAAAAAACAGCAGATTCCGCGCAAGCACAACCTATCGTTCTGCCTAAGCGCAAAGGTGAAGCACCAAAAACCCTCAATAAACCAGTACCAATAAATGTTCTTCTCATCTTTAAAGGACTTAAACCCGGTGATACAACCTATAACCTGATTTCAAATGCACTTCGAGGATTTATTTTCCCACGCAGTCATTATGATGAGTTACAGCAAGCATATATATTTATTTTTCGCGTTTATGAAATTAGCGACATTAAGCGCATTCACAGCGAGTTGTCAAAACTTTCCAATAAGGAAAGTCTTCAAATGTCAAACAGATCGCGATATTTCGGTGTGAAAATGACTCCTCTTATTTACAATTCAGAGCTGAGTACCAAAATAACCGGACATGTGTTACCCAATTCGATTGTTAAGATATTTGTCAACCCAAAACAGCCCGAATTTCCTGCTACTGTTGATGAAACAGGTAATTTTTCGGTCGAAATTCCTCTGCCTGCTGGTACATCATTCGTTTACGGAAAAATGATTATCAACAATGAAACAAGGTATTTACAGGTTGCTGTGTTAACCGGTAAATTAATTGAAATCAACAAAGCTCAATTCGATATAGCAATTGAGGAAATCACTGAAAATTACAACAAAAAATAACTTCATTTAGCACATTTTCAGTACACCAAAGCTTTTGACAATAGTTATTTAACTTTGAACAAGAAGACCGCTAAGAAACAAGAGATTCAATGAACAATAAATTTACAATGATTTTGATAATTTTTCTGCTTTTTACAGAATTGGAAAATGTCAGCAACGCTCAGCAAGTGCAATTGCCAACGGTAGTTATTACTGCACCTGATGAGCTATCAGGATTGAAAAAGTACATCGAAGAACATGTTGTTGAAATGTACAACGCTGTCAGCAGCAAATTAAAGCTAAATTACACCAAGACAATTTACTGTGTGATAGTACCTTCGCTTGCAGACCTTGAAAACGAGTTAACAACCAGATTCGGACAGCAAGTTACGCTCAAAGACAGCATTGCCGGTGTTGCCGTGAAATCTCAATCGCTGATTCTGCTAAATTCAAGGGCTTACGGCAATCAGCCATTTCAGGGTGCTATAAAAACGTTCAGACATGAGTTGGCACATCTGATGCTCGGTACAATTGAAACAAAAGGTGAACTGCCGTATTGGTTTGAGGAGGGAGTGTGCCAGTGGGCGGAACAGCTTCTGTTCTATCCGACGTTTAGCGACAGGGCGTTATATGCCAGTCTCGAAGGTGCTCCCACAATTGCGAAAATCGAAAGTATGATGGCTAGACGTAATAACCTCAATTATGCTTATATTGCAGCATATAATGCAGTCGAATTTCTACTCAGGCAAAACAGCGTCAGTCAATTACCTGAATTTTACTTCAATTTCACTGCAAACGGGAATTTCGAAATAAGTTTTCAACAATCATTTTCGGAAACCGTTTTTGAATTCGAATCGCGCTGGCATACAAATATTGCACCCAACACACCCGTTAGGGTTCTAAATTTCATGGGTGCAAACTGGTTTACACTCCTTTTTGGTGTTGGTGGAATCCTGCTTATCGTTGCATATGTTTTCAAACGTAAACGTCTGAAACCTATCGTCAAATCATATGAAAATGAAGATGCACTGGAAGATAAAGAGTATGATGAATCACACACCTGGATGCGTGAAGCGGAGAAACGTCGCAAAATCAAAGGTTTGCCCGAACCCGAAGATGAAGAAGATGACGATTTCGACCCAGAGGATGAGTAAATCCACTTTTAAATTTCCGTCCCATTTGTAAATTTCACCGAAACCGGAGTTCCGAAGAGAACAACGGGGATGCATCCATGACAGTGAATTATTTGTCGATGGAATACTGCGGCAGATTCGGCACTTTGCTTGCGTCGTAGTTCCATGGTGCTGTACCTTTGAAAGTGAACAGGCAGACGATGTAGGCGATGTACAGGACGAGGAGTATCAAGCCGGCAATCCGACCCAAACGCAACGGTCGTATATATTCTGAACCTTCTTTATCAATCCTTATTGTGAAATCCTTTACCTTCAGCCCGTTTGACTCGATATTATCCTTTGGGATTTTCCTTCGTCTGAAAAATAGTAGAGCAACAATTAACAGTGAGAAAAACATCATTACGCTGAAATTCCACACAAGCGTGTTTGTATTTGCAGGGATTCTGTCCATTTTTATCACTGCCGAATCAGTTTTTGTTGATTCATCGTTCTTTTTCTCCAAGTCATTTGTAGTTTTGCCTGGTGTTTCCTTGCCGGAGTCAAGCTTGCTAATCTTTTTTAAATCATCATTCTTTGTGATTATTGGTTTATCTGCATCCGCTGGAATTTCAATTGTTGGCTGCACAATACCGACAATTAACGCCATTATTCCCATCACAAGCGCAAGGTTGAAGATGTTTGAGCCAAGAACATTGCCGACAGAGATTTCCGTATATCCTTTAACCTGCGCAACCACAGATGTTACAAGCTCCGGTAGCGATGTGCCAAACGCAAACAACGTGAGTCCAATAATCTCAGGTGAAATATGCATTTCATAAAACATGATGTAATATCCACCTTCTACAAGCGTGGTGCCGCCTATACCGAGAAACACAAGCCCTAACACTGTATAAATTGAATTTACTAAGAAGTTCTTGTCCTTTGGGATATCGGCATCAGCTTCTTTCCCTGTCTTAATGCAATAAATTATGAAAATCAGGAAGCAAACCAAAAGTATAATTCCATCAACCATTTCCAACCCGTGCCCGATAATCGCAAGCACCCAGAACACAGCTGTAAACGCAATCATAAACGGGAATTCGACCTTCATTTTGCGTCTTTTAACGCTTATCGGTAGTATGAGAGCGGTTGTACCGAGAATTAGCGCAATATTGGCGATGTTTGAGCCGACTACATTTCCAAGCGATGCTTCCAATCCGTTGCTGCTGGTTTTTCCGAACGCGGATACTATCGAAACCATGAGTTCCGGCGTACTCGTGCCGAATGCAACGAGGGTTAACCCGATTACCAGAGGTTTCACCCCAAATGCCCTTGCAAGCCGGGATGAACCTTTAACGAGGTATTCCG
>CAYZQB010000176.1:0-6395 GCA_964480395.1 uncultured Planctomycetia bacterium | reverse complement strand
ATCGGCAATGATCGCGTATCCGAAGGTTGGGAATTCGGCATAAAGTTTACCCTCGTCGGCTTTTAAGTTTCAATTTTTTCGATAAAAATAATCAGAATTGAACGATTGTTTGTTATTGCGAGCGAAGCGAAGCAATCCCAGTTTTCCATCGAATATTTCATTATTTTTGAAGATTACGATTAATTTGAAATGTTCTTTGTCAGCGAAAGCGAAAACTTGGTGAATCTTAGTGTTCTTAGTGGCAAAAAATTTTCAGCTACTTGGCTGCGTCAACTTCAACAGGTTTTGGATAAGGTAGGTTCGTTAGCATGTTTTTGACCAGATTTTCGCGGAAAAATGATGAATAATCCCACTCAGGAGTATGCACCAGGCAGCTTTTCGGGCAAACCTCAACGCATAATCCACAGAACATACATTTCGAATAATCGATTGTAAACCGCTCAAAACAATACTTCGCGTCCTTACCCTTACCGATTTTTTCACCCAAAATCGTGATGCAGGCAATCGGACATGCTTTTGCGCAGGACATACACATGATACAGTCTTCAATTGTTAGTGCGTGTATTCCTCTGTCTCTTGTTGCAACAGTGTGCTGCTCAATTGCAGGTTTATCCTTCGGAAACGTTACTTTGCCCGACTCTTTATCAACATCAGGAATCACATTGTATGCTGGCTTATCAAGATATTTGCGATTCGACGGATGATACATGAATGTGAAAGGTGGACGTTTCCAGCGTGTGAATGCGCCGACTATATGCAAGCCAGAAACAGTAAAACCTTTTGTAAACGAGATGACGATTCTGGCAAGTTTATTGAAATAATTCTTCATTTCTTACACCACCTCTTTTGATTTCGTGGGTAATTTTATCTTGGACAGGAAATTTTTAATATATTTCTTATAAATCGTAGGTGAAAA
The DNA here is from genome assembly GCA_964480395.1 of uncultured Planctomycetia bacterium. GTDB lineage: Bacteria > Planctomycetota > UBA8742 > SKZP01 > CAYZQB01 > CAYZQB01. The sequence goes on along the minus strand of CAYZQB010000176.1, from coordinate 5,479 downwards.
AACTGCGCCAACAACGATTATAAACAGAATGAACGTAATTATCGGTATAATCATCCACAATATGTTTAGAATCAGAAGTGTTAGACTAATCGGCACGAGACCTTTCCAGCAGCTTTCCACAACATGATCGATTCGAATTCGCGGCAGAGTAAAGCGCACCCACATCATACCCATGACAAGCAGAATGCCTTTTGTTACTACGACAATAAAACCTATCAGATGCCCGAAAAGCTGAGCCCAAAACCCGTTGCCCTCTGCAAGTAAACCAGTATCAATTACTCCCTGAAGGTAGGGAATACCAATATCCCAGCCGCCGAGAAACAGAACCGCAGCAAAAATCGATAAAATGAACATCTCAGCGTATTCTGCAAGGAAAAAATATGCCCAGCGCATACCGGAATATTCCGTCATGAAACCTGCGACAAGCTCCGACTCGGATTCCGGTAAATCGTAGGGAGCGCGCTTTGTAGCAGCAAGCACAGCAGCGAGAAATATGATAAAACCGACAAACATCATCGGTGTTTTAAACATATTCCACGACAAAAATCCCAAAGTAGTGCTGCCTTCAGGGAACAAAAACCAGCCCGTCGTCTGTTGACTAACGATATCAAACATGCTCATGCTGCCTGCATATGCAACTATCATAACCGTGAATATTCCCAGAGGAACTTCGTATGAAATCATCTGAACCGCTTCGCGCATTGCACCAAGCAACGAATATTTATTATTTGAACCCCAACCCGCAAGAATCACTCCCACAGTACCGAGTGCAAGCGATGCAAGAACGAAAAACACACCAATATTCAAGTCAGCCATGAAAATCCCGCTGCTAAGCGGTAACGGTATAAACGCAATTATTACACCGATAAAAACTAACATCGGAGCGAGTCGAAATAAGAATCTGTCAGCAGCATCGGGTTGCGTATCTTCTTTTGTGAATAATTTTACGGCATCGCAGACGGTTTGAACCAGCCCGTGCGGACCAACATGCCAAGGTCCTTTTCTCGCCTGTGCCCATGCAGAAACTTTACGCTCAAGATATATTGCAGCCAACGCATAAATCGCGATAAAAATAAGATATAACACCAGTCCGATAACGAATGCTATCGCGCAGAATAACAACCAATACAGCCATACATCAGTACTTTGACTTATTCCCAGCCAGTTTACGATTGAATTTATAAGTTCGTTGCCGTTTGATACTCCACCGAGTATTAACATCGTACTCTCCCAGAATTTGAGTCGCAATCTTAAATATAATAGCAAGAGCGTCGGTACTATCAAGCAACAATAATTTTTCCAGCATTTCTTCAGTTTTCAAAAAAAATGCCCTGTATTAACAAGGCACTTTCAATTATTTGATTATTATTTGTTTTTGAGATTCGCTTGTGCTGCTGCCACCCATGCACCAGGAAGTCTGCGAGGTGAACAACTTACGTAAAGCAAGCCGGTATTGTGGAAAAACTCAATGCTGTCAGATTCGCCGCCATGCTCGCCGCAAACACCGATTTCGAGCTCAGGTTTAGCGGCTTTGCCGTTATTGAAACCGAGTTCAACGAATCTGCCAATACCTTGCCTATCAAGCGATTCAAACGGGGAAACAATAAATATTTCAGTATTCAGATAATCGGGAATAAATTTATCCGCATCATCTCGCGAAAGTCCAAAACCCATTTGCGTCATATCGTTTGTCCCAAAGCTGAAGAAGTCGGCATATTCAGCAATCTGGTCTGCAATCATCGCTGCTCTAGGAATTTCAATCATTGTGCCGATTTTGTATTCGACGGTTATTCCGAGTTTCGCAAAAACCTGTTTTGCATATTTTTCAATCATCTCGCGTATGATTCGTAATTCAGCGGGATGTGAAACAAACGGAACCATAATTTCAGGATGTACTTGTACACCCGTTTTCGCAACTTCACAAGCAGCGGTGATGATTGCTTCCGCCTGCATCTGATAGATTTCAGGGAATGTGATACCGAGTCGGCATCCGCGGTGACCGAGCATCGGATTTGTTTCATCAAGCATTGATACCTGTGCTCGTAAATCATCTTCTGAAATATGAAGCTTCGATGCTGTATCTTTGAATTCTTTGGCATCTTTCGGTAGAAATTCATGCAATGGCGGGTCGAGAAGTCTGACAATAACAGGTCTATGTTCCATAATCTTGAAAATCGCTTGAAAATCGCTTATTTGCATTTCTTTAAGTCGCTTAATCGGCGCTGTAAAATGTCTTGAAATATCTTTAAGTTCGAGTTTAAGCAGATTAAGTTTCTCTTCCTCAGCTTTAGATTTCATTTTCCGGTGTGCATAATCATCTACCAGTTCTTTAATTTTTTTGTACTGTGTTGCGAACAGAATAACTTCACGTATATCCATAATGCGTGATTCTTTGAAAAACATATGTTCAGTTCTACAAAGACCGATTCCCTCTGCGTTGAATGCGACAGCAACGTTTGCTGTGTCTTCTGTGTCAGCATTTGCATAAATGCGAAGTTTGCGATATTTTTTTGCCCAATTCATTATTTTCTTGAAGAATTGATAGAAATTGCTGTCAGCGGGTTCAATTTTCTTATTGATAAGAACCTGCTCGATTTCTGAGGGTAGAGGTGGAATCATACCTGAATAAATCTTGCCTGTTGTGCCGTCAATTGAGATAAAATCACAATCGTGCAGTTCGATATCACCGATACGAAGAATCTTATTATTCTCATCGATTTTCAAATCCTGACATCCTACGATACAAGGTTTACCTTCACCTCGTGCAACTACCGCAGCATGAGAAGTTTTACCACCACGAGCAGTTAAAATTCCTTGAGCTTTGAACATTCCTGCGACATCTTCAGCACTTGTCTCATCCCTAACGAGAATAACCGGTTTTTTCTTGGGTTTTCCGTGTTCATCGAAATTTCCCACCCAGGTTTCTTGGGAGCGATCAACTGCTTCTTCAGCGGAGAAAGCGACAAAACCTGTTGCTGCACCTGGACTTGCTGCAATCCCTTTCGTTAAAAGATTTACAGTCTGCATATTGCAATTACTGTCGGGGTCTTCAACAGATGTCGGTGTCCATCCTTCGGGAGTTTCCGCTTTGGCAAGCACTGCATAATCAAAAACAGGTGCGAGAATCTGATGCATATCGTTGGCAGGCAATCTCATTATCGCTTCATCCGTTGTTATCAAACCTTCCTGAACCATTTCGACGGCAATTCTTATCGCTGCGAATGCAGTCCGTTTTCCGCGTCTGGTCTGCAGAATATATAAATCTTCGTCCTGAAATGTGAATTCAATGTCCTGCATATCTTCGTAGTGTTCCTCAAGCTTTATCATCGCGAGCATTAATTCTTCGTAAAGTACCGGTCTTAAATCCTTGAGATAATCTAGATGATGAGGAGTGCGAATACCAGCGACAATGTCTTCACCCTGCGCATTAAAAAGATATTCCGCCATAGGTTTCTTTTCGCCGGTTGAGCCGTCTCGAGTAAACGCAACACCAGTACCGGAATTCTCTCCAAGGTTGCCGAAAACCATCATCTGCACATTTACTGCAGTACCTAAAAGCCCTGTAATACGATTTTTCTTGCGATATTCTTTTGCTCGCTGATTGTTCCAAGACTTGAAAACCGCTTCAATAGATTCAATAAGCTGATCCCACGGTTTTTGCGGAAATTCAACACCAAGCGCATTTTTGTAAATCTCTTTATATTTTATTGTGAGAGCTTTCATGTCGTTTGCATCAAGTTCGGTGTCAAGTTCAACACCTTTTTTTTCCTTGAGTGCGACAAGCACATTCTCGAAATAATTTCTATCAATATTTTTTACGACATTTCCAAACATTTCAACAAGACGCCGGTAACAATCCCATGCCATTCTTGGATTTTTCGTCGCTTCTGCCAGAGAAAGTACGCTGACATCGTTCAAACCAAGATTAAGTATGGTGTCCATCATTCCCGGCATTGAAACAGCAGCACCGGAACGGACGGAAACGAGCAGAGGTTTTTTGTCTTTGCCGAAACGCTGACCGGTCAATTCTTCAAGCTGCATAATTCCTTCTTTTAATTGTTTTTCAAGACCTTCAGGCAGTTTCTGATTATTCTCAAAATATGAATTGCAGGCTTGAGTTGTTAGCGTGAAACCAGGAGGTACCGGCAAACCAATATTGCACATCTCTGCAAGATTAGCACCTTTTCCGCCAAGAAGTGGCACCATAGTTGCATTGCCTTCGTTATGATTTCTGTCAAAACTATAAACGTACTTTACTTGCATGCTGTTCCTCTCATTGAATCAATAAACCTTCCTATTCTATTGTATAATTAGTCAAAATCAATGCTGAGTTAATATAATTGTCAAAGTTGGTGATATAAATATCTTAATTGCACGGTATTTTTGCAAAATCACAAATAATGTGTTAAAAGCGTAATGAAATCCATTGTAAATGAAAATTAAGGACATTCATGAAGGTTTTCTTGCTAAGTGATTTGCATCTGGGTCGCGATATGACGAAATTCGGCAACATTTGGGTTCGGCATGCAGAGCAGATTGAGACGAACTGGAACATAAAAGTTACTGAAGAAGATATTGTGCTGATACCAGGTGATGTGAGCTGGAGCAGAAAGCTTGAAACATTCGTTACCGACCTTGAGTTTATTCAGCAATTACCGGGCAAAAAAATAATTATCCGTGGAAATCACGACTGGTGGTGGCAGAATTACTCAAAAGTAAAGAATTTTCTTGATGAGGAGATTATTCCGATAAATTATTCCAATCCGATTTTTTATAATGGTTTGATTATCGGCGGCGACAAGGGTTCGCTGGTGCCTGGCGATAAATATTTCAGTAAAAGTAAGCATCAACGCAGCTTTGAGAAGAATGTTCCGCGAGTTTTGGAAGCAATTAAAAATACTGTTGAGTTGAAACGAAAACACAGAACAGAGGTTTTGCGGACGATATTTATGCTGCATTATTCCCCAGCCACCTATTCTGGCGATATCAACGTTTATGCGGATATGATTTGCGAAGCAAGTGAGATTGATATTTGCGTTTACGGGCATCTTCATAGTGAAATTGAGTGGGAAAACACTCTCAAAGGATTTCATAATGGCGTGATGTTTTATCTTGGTTCAAGCGATTATCTTGGTTTCACGCCCGAACTGATATTTGATACCGATGCAAAATAGCAAAGGCAATGGATTAGAAATGAGAATTTACTGTCATCTCAAGAGTTTTGCCACGGAGACATAGAGACCACAGAGAAAAATTATGAATTGAAGATGAAAATGTAGTATCGGTAGGACAGGCATTACTTCAAACACACAGCCGGTAGGACAGGCATCCTTGCCTGTCATTGATGCCGTTGCCTGAGGTTCTCGAAGGCAACATTCCGTTTAATTCCATAAATATTAAGGTTTCGAGAACCTCAACAACCTAAGATACCGTGGTGGTTTCGCTTTCGCGGAAGCCGCTGTTTTCGACTCCGCTCAAC
>CAYZQB010000175.1:0-6449 GCA_964480395.1 uncultured Planctomycetia bacterium | reverse complement strand
GTTCTGTAATTTCTTAATGAATTCCGCCAGTTTCTCTTTTGCAATATCCTTTGCGATTGAAACCCACTTTTCGGAGCAAATTGATTTCTGTACGTAAAATTTGCTGTTTAAGTTAAACCGGTCGGTTTCATCCTCGATTTTCTTTAGCAAATCCAAAAACTGTTTTTCATATTCCTCGAATTTCTCTTTATCAATGCGCTTTACATTACCGGAAATATCTGTCCAGAAACCGGAAGTAATTGTACCAATAATATTTTGGGCTTCATTGATGAATCTTTTTTGCTTCTTTTCGTTTTCCAATTTTAATTTCTCAGCAGCAATTTCTGCTGGAGTTTTCTGATGTGTGCCATTATTTCCATTGCCATTTTGTGTTTCATGTCCGTTTGTTGTCTTTATTCCGTTGCCGTTTGAAGTGGGTTTCGTGCCATCGTCTGTAATCGCAGCAGTTTTACCAGTAATTTCGGCGATAATGGGATCTAAAATACCCATAAAATACAAGCCTACACCAGCACCTATCAAAAGTACAACAAGGATTATCAAGACTGTTAAAAGAATCGGTTTACGTTTCTTTGGATAATCAACGATGATTTCGCCGTAAACTTCCTTCTGTACAAATTCCAAAGAGTCGATAACCTCATCCATTGATTGATATCGTTCGTCAGGGCTTTTACCTGTCATTTTGCGAATGACGGCTTCAAGAGATTCAGGACATTCTTCGTTCAACTCGGTAATATCGGGCAATTCCTGTATTAAATGCGCAGTTACAACCTGTGCTGCAGTGCCATTAAACGGAAGCTTGCCTGTCAACATCTGAAATGCTGAGATACCGAGAGAATATATATCAGCACGATGGTCTGCTGGGTCGCCTGATGCTTATTCAGGCGAAATATATGCTGGTGTACCCAGAAAATATCCGCTTTGTGACAACTTTGCGTCGCTGGTCGTTTGTTTTGCCAGCCCGAAATCTACAATCTTAATCGTTCCACGAGTGTCAACTAGCAGATTGTCAGGTTTAATATCACGGTGAATGATGTTTCTGTGATGTGCTTCTTGCAAGCCGCGAGCGGTTTGCATCAAATAATCCAGAACCTGCTCTATCGGCAAATACCCGTCTTCTTTTATAATATCGTTTAGCGACATACCATCGACAAATTGCATAACAATATACGGGTGATTATATATCGTGCCGAATCGATAAATATTTACAACATTCTGATGCTCAAGTTGAGCACATGCCTGTGCTTCAATCTCGAAGCGTTTGAGCTGTGTTTCATTTTGCAGAATGTTAGGTGATAAAACCTTAATTGCTACTTTTCTATTCAGTGCCAGATCATGCCCGTTGTACACAATTCCCATACCACCACGACCAAGAATACCACGAATTTCGAAGCCATCCAGAATTGCGCCTTCGGAAAGACCTTTTTCAAGACTTTCAGGTGTAATTCCCTTATGCACAACCTCTTGTCCGTCCATATTTATTGCAGTTCGATTTGCGATACCGGAGAAATTTGAGGGTAGTTTTTCGGTTGATTTTCTGGCTTGCAGCAGGGTTTGAGCGTTATCCGCAGGTGTAAATAACTCATTATCCAAAATTAGCTGGCTTTCATTATCATCAGATGTTTCATTATCATCGTCTGCAATTCTTACTTTATTTTGTGAGTCAATGGATACATTATTTTTTGAAATCAATACTCTTTCATGATTAAAATCACTTGAATCCTTGATATCGAAGCTATCCGTTTGAATCAAGTAACCATCAGAAACTGTCATATCTATCGCTTGATCTTCTGTCAGCAAGGTTCTGTCAATTGCATCTGAACTGTGATCAGCATCGAGCATTATCGGTTCAGCAATATTTTCCGGAATCGCATCAGCTCTGAGATTGTTAGCAGGTGCAACAGAAGTTTTATTAATATATGGGCTTTTACTGTCTCCTGGTGCTGTTTTATAAAGCTGCGATATTGATTGATCTGAGATAGTTTTCGGTATGTTTTTAGCAAAGGGTTCACCTGCATCAGGCGAAACTTTTTTTACTTTAATTAAACCGAATTCATTGTGCCGGCATGATGGACAAAGCCAGTTTCCTGCAATCGGCATATTAGCAATATCAACTTTTGTCTGGCAATTCTTACAGCTAATGCGCATCATGTTGAACAGTGCAAGAAGGTTGCCAATTTGAATTGCTGAGAATATGTGTTTAGCGAAAAGATAATCCTCTAATCTCAAACTTGGATTCTTCTTTCGATGAAGCGTGAAATCGACAAGTATATTTGCTGCTTGTTTTGAGGGAATAAGTTTCTCATTAATTGCCAAGGACAGTATTAGTTTTGCTCTGTTCATTGATATTCTCGTAATATTGATAATATATAAATTATACAAATATTTTCAATTCAACAAAAGTTGAAATGTTCTTCTGTTTATTTTCCTGAAAGCCATTTTGCCCTGAATGACATCCTTTTACTTTGTATAGTCTTCGCTATACTTGCAATATCATTTAGAAATTCGGATTTTCCAATTGCGGAAAGCAATTGCTCATGATAATCGCGAATCGGTGCAGGTAAGTAATCGAAAATTTCAAACCCAAGATTAAGCATTATTTCCTTTAATTTAGCAATATTGCCTTTTTCAATACCGAGATTATTAAAATCTTTCTTACCTTTTTTGAAGCTTTCATCCCATAATTTCAAATATTCAACGTATTTTGCAACAATACTTTGTGGTGCTTTATTTTGAAAAATGATTGCTCGATGCAATGCTAACAGAGGTTGTTTCCCTTTAAGATAGTCGGGTATAGGAAGTATGTCCTTTCGCTGAAGATGTAAATGGTCGTCGAAAAGCATCGCGGATTTATCTTCGTTCCAATAAAGCATAATTAAGGCAGCGATTAATTCGCGATCTTTCATCCTATCCGCCAATGTATCTTCAATCCATCCTCCCCGCATCGCAGTACCTGCATAACCGGGAAAATACGTGCCGGTCGGGCTGAAATCCTTGTGAATCGATTGATAAACTGCTTTCATCGCATCCCAATCACCTGCTTCTTCGATTTTATCGAGTAGAATCTCATATTTTTTAATATTGCTGTAACTCGGAACGGAATCTGTTGCAATCCTATCTGCACGCCCTGTTTTTAGTTCGATTGAACCTTCAATCTGATTGTCAAATTTAGTTCTAATCAGCTTTCCTGTATTGCCAACAATAATCATCAAGTACGTGTTATTCAAAAACTTTCCGAAATATTTGCTGCTAGTATTCGTTGATACAGAATTATTTTTATTCATTACAGGAAGATCGATTGCTTTTGAAGTTAAAATCAAATCTTCGTTTTCAATCTTGCATCCGAAAATGCAGCTCCCTTTTTCAGCACTGATATATATACGTTCCTTGTCAGGTGTGAAATCAAGCGTTGTAATATTAGTGATGATATCACTCTCGATTGCTTTAACTTTGGTAAATTCAACGTCAGAAAGTAGAATTCCGTTATCTGTCTTGATAATAAAAAAACTCGAACCATAAATATTAAAGACAGTATCTGAAGTAACAAGCTGTTTCTTGCTCATAATCTTAAATTCATTCACTTCGTCCCAGCCATAGATTATTACAGGATTTATCGGGTGCCTTCCAACAACGATTAAATTCAGAGAAGCATCTTTAGTTACAGTCGCTAAATCATAACCATTCCAGAGGATTTTCGCATATGTTTGCTCAATTTTCATAGTATCAAGCCCGATTTTGAGCAAGTCGCCTGAGAAAAGAAGCGCGAATACAGCATTCTTTCTGAAGATTGGCAATATCGCATTGATTTTATCATCAGCGAGCTTTGTCAGCTTAACAAAGTCCTGAGTTTCGTATTCAATAATCCCGAAAGCATCAATATCCAGGAATCTTGTTGCATCAGAAACAACAGCTTTGTAGAGCATGCCGTTTTCACCGGCAATCAATAAGTTTAGAGCTTTTGTGCTTGGTATTCTGAATGCTTTCATAAGCCGGATTTCTGTCGGCATCTTCAATTTGAAGACTTCACGCCAGCTTTTATCGAGCATGTCAGACATTTCAAGTGGATCGTAATCCTCCTGATTCTTTTTATGTTCGAAAATCCCAAGTGCAGGGATAAACGCTTTAATTTCGTATTTACCAGCAATGAAAGCGATGATGTCATAACGGTTTAATCCGAGTGAATCATGTACAATTTCTAAAATCTTTGGTTCTTCTGCAGATTCAAAACCGATAGTAAAACTTTCTTCGATGCTTTCCTGCCAGCTTGTCAGAACGTAATTGCCCTGAATTTGAGATGACGATCCGATATTGATTTGTTTTTTGGAATCGGTTGATGCATCCGGTATTTTCACCTTAATTGTAGTACAACCCTCGAAAAGAATACAAAATACAGAAAGTGTCAACAGAAAATAAAACATGTGAGAAATCTTCATATTCTCCTCATTATTAAATCAGTCTTTTTAATAGTAGTAATAATACTTAACACTTTATCATCTTAAAGGAATATTTACAATTCAACGTTCAAATATGTTTGGCACATTAATGTCATTGAAGGTGAAAAAATGGAAAAATCAACTGATAATCAAGATTGCGAAAGAGAAATATGCCTGGTTACAGGTGCAACGGGCTTTATCGGGTCAGCACTGGTGGAATATTTGTTGGATAAAGGATTTGCTGTGAGGATTCTGTGCCGAAATACTTCGAAGATGGATAATCTTGCAAAAGTCGAGGACAAGATTGAAAAAGTGTACTGCGATTTGACTAATCCTGAAAACCTTGCTGATGCTGTCAAGGGAGTTCATTATGTTTACCACCTTGCAGGGCTGATACATGCGCGTAATTACGAAGGTTACAGGTCTGTGAATGTTTTGGGTGTCGAAAACATTGTAAAAGCAGCACTTGCGTATGGGACAGGCTCGCTGAAGCGTTTTGTGCTGGTTTCAAGCCAGGCAGCAGGAGGTCCATCACCGAAGAATGTGCTGAGACGTGAAGACGACGAATCTTTGTGTGTATCGAATTATGGATGTTCCAAGCGCGACGGCGAGTTGGCAATGATAAAATTATTTGAAGAAAAAGGTGATGAATTGCAGTGGACGATTGTACGTCCGCCAGCAGTGTTTGGCGAGCGTGAAACCGGAATTTACGGAATTTTCAAGTCGGTTAAGTTTGGGATTGTGCCTGTTTTTGGGACTCATCCGGTGATGCAGCTTAATCTTGTGTATGTGAAGGATTTAGTTGACGGAATTTATCATGCGGCGATGCACGAAAAAGGAGCGTTCGAAACGTTTAACATTGCTGATGCTCTAATTTACAAAATGACTGACGTTACGGGTATGATAAAGCGTGTGATGGAGAAGCGTTGCACGGTGAGACTTTACTTCCCTATCTGGCTTCTGGGGTTAATTGCACATGTAATCGGATTTTTCGGGTGGCTTTTCAATTTCACTCCGAAACTATCCGTTGAGCAGGTAAAAATATTCGGGATTCGGTTATGGACTTATGATGTCAGCAAAGCCAAACAACTGATAGATTGGGAAGCAAAAACCCCACTCGATAAAGCACTGGAAAACACCTTCATCTGGTACCGCGAAAATTGCTGGCTTTAACTCAAATGTTAATAATCACATAATAGATTTGCTGAATCTTTTGTTCCATCATTGCCTTTGTGATATGATTTGTATAAAATGTTATGGAACGTAGCAAGAAACATGGTGAAGATTATGGGTAAAAGAACAGAATTAATTAAGTATATTCAACAACTTGATGATGACAAAGTTGATAAACTCTACGAAATAGCTATGCCATCAAGTAAGACAACCATTGATGAACCTCAAGATTTATCAGAGTTTTTAGGTATTCTCAATTGGAATATTGACGCTGTTGCTTACCAAAGGGAAATACGCGATGAATGGGATTAAATACCTGTTGGATACAAACATTATTATAAGTTTTATGAATGGAAATAAGAGTTTACAATTATATTTCGAAGATTCAACCAAAGTTAGCATCTCTATTATATCTTTTCTTGAATTGCTTGTATATCCACTTATAACAATTGAAGAACAATCACAGATAGAATCATTTGTCGATAAAATTACTGTGTTTGACCTAAATAAAAATGATAAGGAAATCATTGAGAACATCATCGATTGTAGAAAGAAATATAAATCACTGAAATTGCCAGATGCAATAATTTTCGCAACTGCAAAGTATTACGATATTGAACTTGTAAGTTATGATGTTATCTTCAATCGATTAATAAACGATTATAGCAACATTAATGTACTGAAACGCTGAATATGCCCAATTTTTAACAAAACTGATCGATGAAATGTACCCATTCTGAAGAAATCAATAACAAATAATCCTATCGTGAAATATTCACAAATTTTACATAAAACCGCGGGTATCTTTTGGCACAAATGCTGATTCGAGATGTTCGATTTCCTTCA
>CAYZQB010000174.1:2175-6592 GCA_964480395.1 uncultured Planctomycetia bacterium | reverse complement strand
AGGCTTCCTAGCCTGTCAAGGTTGGCAATGTGTGTCAGTCAGGGATGCCTGAGCTGTAATTTTAAGATTCAATAATAATGTTACACTGTAATAGGCAGAGTAACAAAAGTTTCAATGAATGGTGGAACAGACATCCCTGCCTGTTAATATTGATGCTGAATGTCATGCAAGATGTCTGACAATGGTTGCAACACTCGAATACACAGGCTGGAAGCCTGTGCCACTACATCATTTTTCTGTAACACTGTACAAGATTTTATTAGCTAAGCATCTCCGATTATTCTTTACCAGAGTCAACGAATTCTTTCCAATATTTGTTCTCAGCATAATTCTCGATTCCAAAATCACGAAGCTGGTCAACCGCTTTTTTCACCCAAACCTGACACAGCGGATATTTCTGAGCATCACCGAAAAGTTTGATAGTAATCATATATTGTATCTGTGCTGCCTCGTTGAAATTCAACAAATCATACGTTCGACCCGCATAATACTGCCGATATGCCAGCACAGCAAAAAGCTTCTGTTTTAACTCGATAATCTGCTCGGTGTATTTCCCCTTAGGATATTCCTTGAGATAATCGTCGCAAAAGTTGAGTGCGCCACGCTCGATGATATCGCTGCCCTTGCTGCTGATATAATCCGGGTCATATTTCTTGCCTTCGATTGATGCTGCGGTAGCAGCAGCAGCTTTGAACAGTGCTTCCTCGCGTTCAATCGAGAAATTCTGATAATATTTCACGACCATGATGTATTTTGTACGCGCATCCCAATAATCCTCGTCGAAATACATGCCGTCACCCATGAGCAGCAGGGACTTGGCGGAATACGGACCTTTCGGCTCTTCATCGAGAATTGTCTGCAGCACGTCAATTGCGTCGTCGGTGTCATCAGCGATGATTTGCTTCTTGATATCCTTATAAAAAAGCGGCAGAGCGATTTTTTCGAACCAGAATTGGCGTAAATCCTCCCAGAATTCTAGGTTTTCGCTGCTGTACAGAAATTCCTTATACATGTTGATAAAATCAAGCACGTGTTCGTTTGCGTCTGTGTATTCAGCTTGTTCGGAGAGACAGCGGATTTTTTGTCTGTGTGCTTCAAATGCGCCAAGGGTTGCACCGGGAAATCTTACTGTGTATTCGTCGAAAATTTTATATGCATCCTTCCAATTGCCCTTTTTCTGCTCATCGTAGCCCTTTTTGATGAGTTCATCCTTATTTAGGTCAGTATATTTCAGCTTGTTTGAGTAAACACCCCTGTTCTCGCTATGCTCTATCTCATTCTTGGCACAACTCACAAATGTAAAAAGCAACAGAATAGAACTGATTAAAAGATAATTAAAATTTTTAGCATTTTTTGTATTCATGGATTTTCCACTATTTAGATTTACATTCAGATGTTTTATCTTAAACGAACAATGTAGAAAAAGAAAATATAATATGCCTTAACATTGAACAAGAGCATTATGCAATTTCTTACATTTGGCTTAAAACTTTACACACAATTTTATACACCGATAATACATACCATTATATTGAAAATCGGTGAAACATTAATAAGATTTGGTTTACAATAGCGATTCATGTAATAAAATATCGTTAATGAATTCACGATATACTTTATTCATGCTGTACAACATTGATTGTGGAGGATTAATGAGCGATTTGAATGAGAATGGAAATCCTGATTCGCGCATTGAGGACCATCCGATTCTCAATGCTCAGCGATTGGTAGGTTCGAAAAAGGACATTCATTTTACTTTTGATGGCAAAATTCTGGCAGCAAAAGAGGGCGAGACAATTTCATCCGCTCTTTTTGCGAATAATATACACGTTTTCGGTCATCATTTTCGTGACGGTGCGCCACAGGGGATTTTCTGTGCAAACGGGCAATGTTCTCAATGTTTGGTATTTGCAGACGGTTTGCCTGTGAAATCATGCATCGTTCCCGTGACAGATGGCATGGAAGTGCGTTCGATGGTTGGGCTTCCTGAGCTTATTGCAGATGATAAAATGCATTTGCCAGGTGATAGAGCAGAAATCGAGGTCGAAATACTAATCGTTGGTGGTGGTCCCGCGGGTTTGAGTGCTGCACTTGAGCTTGCACCCAATGGCAAGAAAATAATTATTGCTGATGATAAACTTGAACTTGGTGGAAAACTCACGCTGCAGACGCATAATTTCTTTGGCTCAATTGATGATTGCTATGCTGGGACACGCGGTATAGACATCGGTTACAACCTGTCCGAGGAAGTTCAAAAATATGACAATGTTGAAATCTGGCTTGATTCGCCGGTTGTTGGCGTTTTCTCAGATAAAAAAGTCGGCATTGTCAAACAAGGTAATTATGTCAATGTTAAGCCGGAAATATTAATGATTGCAACGGGAGCTCGCGAGAAAAACTTGATTTTTTCAGGTGCAGATTTGCCGAACGTGTACGGCGCAGGTGCTTTTCAAACTCTTGTCAACCGTGATTTAATCAGACCTTCGGAAAAACTTCTTATCGTCGGCGGTGGAAATGTCGGACTTATCGGGGCATATCACGCGCTGCAGGCAAACATCGAAGTTGTTGCAGTAATCGAAGCACTGCCGAAATGCGGCGGATACAAGGTTCACGAAGATAAAATACGACGGCTTGGTGTGCCGGTTCTCACATCGCACACAATTTTGGCTGCAGAAGGCAAAGAACGGGTCGAGCGAGTAGTTATTGCCGAAATAGACCAGAATTTCAATCCTATTGCTGGAACTGAGAAGGAATTTGAGGTTGACACGGTGCTAATCGCTGTCGGGCTTTCGCCTGTTAACGAGCTTTTAGAACAAGCGATTAAATATGGTATGAAAGTTTATGGAGCAGGCGATGCGGAGGTTATTGCGGAAGCGTCTGCTGCGATTTTCAGCGGTAAAATCACGGGCAGGCAGATTTTGCTTGATATGTCTAAAACCGATGCAAAAGCTCAGAATGAACGCGTGGAGCTTATCAAAGCGTTGGATTATCAGCATGAAATTCCACTAAAGTATCAGGAAATGCTGAAAAACCTGCGTGAAGAGCTTACCAAGGAATTGGTTAATCAGAGTGAAATTCCGAAGCATTATACTGACATGCTTGAGATTATGCGCGGAAAACCTGGAAATGTCTTTGAATTTGAGACACCGAAATCTCACGGCAATAAATTTTATCCGGTGATTCGATGTCAACAGCAGATTCCCTGTAACCCTTGTACAGAAGTTTGTCCGATGGACTCGATAAAAATTCCAAGCGGTCATATCATGGATTTACCTGTGTTTGAGGGTGAATGTATCGGATGCGGAAAATGCGTTCAGATTTGTCCGGGATTGGCAATAAATCTTGTTGTAAAGGACAGTTTTGACCCGGAAAATAAAAAATCTGGTCTTGTGATTCCTTGGGAAATTGGCACTGATGCGAAGAATCCAGAAAAAATCCCGAATTTGCATGCTTTCACGGGTAACAGAGAAATTATTACCGTGGATTATGACGGAAACATTGTGGGCAAAGGGAAAGTGCTGTTCTGGAAGCTCGAAGATTGGCAGGACAGACGTATGCTTGTGTTTTTAGAAGTTCCCGTTGAAGACGCTGATAAGATTGCGGGTATGCGCCTCACGGACATTTATGGTGAATCTGCCGAACAATACATTGAATCAGCGCAGAAAAAATATATGGATGTCTCAAAACTTGATGATGATGCGGTAATCTGCCGATGCGAGCGAGTTACGAAGAAGGAAATTATGGATGAAATTAAGAAAGGGGCACGGGATTTCAACGATATCAAAGCTGTGCTTCGTCTGGGCATGGGACCATGCGGCAGTAAAACCTGTAGTGATTTAACAATGCGCTTGTTCCGTGAAGCTGGGATTGATCTGAAAAATGTTCAGGAGCATTCAAAACGCCCGTTTGAAATGGAAATTCCATTGAAATCCTTCCTTGATGAGGAAGATGAAGATTAACCATGTCATGCATCAAGGTTGAAAGGTAGCGAAATGAACAAAAATGACAGAAATAAATATGATGTGATTGTCATCGGCGCAGGTAGCGTTGGTAATCCGACGGCGTATTTCCTTGCGAAAGAAGGTAAACGAGTGCTTTGTCTTGAGATGCTGCCAGCACCCGGTCAGGGACAAAATAAAGCGGCGATAGGTGGAGTACGTGCGACACATTCTGACCCTGCCAAGATAACGCTGTGTCAGCAGAGTCTGGACATTTTTGCAGGTTGGCAGAAAGAAACAGGTGTTGATATCGGGTACAAAATGGGTGGTTATGCATATCCGGTATATCGCGAGCAAGATGCTGATATGCTGAAATCTTTGCTCCCAATTCAAAAGAAATTCAAACTTAACATCGATTTTGTAGATGCACAAATGATGTCGAAGATTATCCCGGGGATTCAGCAAAATGGGTTGCTTGG
>CAYZQB010000174.1:0-2075 GCA_964480395.1 uncultured Planctomycetia bacterium | reverse complement strand
AAAAGCAGGTGTAAACGTAACAATTTTGCCTGACAGCCATGAAGCAGGTATTTGCTCTCCTGTACAACAATTCCTCGACCCGCTTGTAGTGGATATTCGTCCGGGTATTGATGGTAAAACCGCAAACTTTTATTTCGGGCAGAATCACGAAGGGCAGATTATTTTCTGTTACACGCCGAGTCCAGTTTTTCCGGGCACAAGCAGGGATTCGACCTCGGAATTTATGCCAATATTGGCGCGACGCATGGTTGAACTCATTCCTCGCTTCCGCAACCTTGTTGTTCGTAGGATTTGGCGCGGTTTGTACCCGATGAGTGTTGACGGCATACCGATAGTTGGGAAACCGGCAAAGGTTGACGGATTAATTCTGGGTGTCGGCATGTGCGGGCAGGGATTTATGCTTGGTCCCGGAGTTGCGATTAACCTGACATCGGAAATTATTCATGGTAAACCGATGATTGACCAGGAAGTCTGGGATTCGCTGAGTCCTGACCGTGATTTCTCCGCTGCCAAGGTTGAGAAACTGAAATAAGAATTAAAATAATAATTATTCAGGTGGATTTCACACTTTGATATAATCATCGTATAAATAATATAAATAACTTTTATGAGGTAGAGAATGCGTAAAATTTCACTGATGATATTGATGATTTTTGTGATTTTCTTTGCTGTCAATTTTTCAGCCTTCGGAGATGAGAAACCAGCTCCTGAAAAAGCAAAAGATAAACCGGCTGAAACCCCGGAAACCCCCGCAAAAACTTGCGAAGTGAAACTCATACAACATCCTGGATTGCCGAAGTTTTCAACGGAATCATTCTTCTCGTTTTTTTCAAAATATAAAGTTGATGTGCTGCAAAAGCTTGACAAAACCAAGCTGACATTGCCTGAAGCTTTAATTGACCCAGTATTTGGCAGCATTAAACACATCGATAAACCATATTTCATGGTGATTTCGCGCGATAAAAAGGACGGAAAGTACACACAGCTTTACTTTGACAAAGATGCAGACTTGAATCTTGCTGAGGAAACACCAGTAAAATCATACATGAACTATAAAAATACGGATATGAAACGCGAATATGCATACTTTGAAACATTCAACATTCCTGTTGGTGAGAACCAAGTTGGTGTGCATCTTCAATATTTCTTCAGTGTATATCAGCCAAAGGATGGCAAAAGTGTTCGCTACGAATATTTCAAGTACACAATCTGTCAGTACTTTGCTGGCAAGATAAAACTCGGTGAAAAAGCATACGATTTTGCAATAATTGACCAGAAAGCAGATGGCAAGCTTGATTTTGGAACAGATTTCGAGCTCTGGTTCATCGATGTAAATGCTGATGGCAAGTTTGACATGGGTTATAATAATCCTGAGATAATTTCATCAACCGATTTCATGCTTGGCGGTCATGAGATTAGTGCAAAGTTTGATATTGAAAAGCTGCAGGCACATTTTACATTCAAAGATTTAGTGTTGGGTGAGGTTAATCTTGGTATCAAAGACGCAAAGGATGCATGCCTTTATGTTGCGCGAAGTGCTTCACATTGGGGTCAGCAGTATAAAGTTGATTTTAAAGATGGAATCGGACAAGCACCAATCGGAAAGCTTATGCTGCGTCAGCTTGAGTTCACAAAAGACAACAAACGCAATAAGCTGTTTTACCGGACATACACGCGGAAAGATAAAGTTGAAATCAGCAAAGACAAGCCATTTGAATTGAAACTTGACCTTGTTTTCCAAATCAAAGAATATCCAAGAGAGATTAAGGACGGGAAAAAACATTTCATCATGATGGGATATGTTTTTGACAGGCGTAAATACAACGATGCTGAACATTTTACACGTGTCCAGCTGCATCAGAATGATAAAGAGATTAAACCGTGCGATTTCATCATCAAAAATAGTGCTGGAGATGTTGTGTCAAAAGGCACCGGATACTTTTGCTGAGGTGGCAGAATCAACTACGAATTTTTCGTGGACGCTGACAAGGCAGATAAATACACGGTTGAAATGAAATATGATTATGCACCGTTCGCAGTTGAATACAAACCCTATGTTTTCGAAGTGAAATAAT
>CAYZQB010000173.1:1681-6595 GCA_964480395.1 uncultured Planctomycetia bacterium | reverse complement strand
TTTTGACAAGTCGTGCTTGAAAAGGCGAATTATCGAGTACCGTTTCATCAATATCAAGAATAATAGCAGGTGGCAAAGCTTGGTTTGCATTTTCCTTATCAAGTGCTGACCAATTTTCATTTTCAAGAGCAATTGTCAATTTCTCCATTGCCATTTTATACGCCTGTATTGAAGACATTTTATATTCTATTGCAGTTTGAACCCAGAGTGTTGAATTGAGGTTTTCGCTTTTTTCAACGATTGTTTTTATTGTAGGTAATTGTTCAGCAGGTGATTTTGCAACGGCTAAGGTTACAAAAACAGTTGCTGCAATAATAACTATCACCAACAATAAATAGACTAAAGTTTTACGCATAACATTTACCTTTCAATATTGAGATATATCTTCATCTTCCTGCGCTTTATCAATACTTTTAAGTAATTCGCTGTCTTTTTTCGGATTTGACTCAAGCAGATTAATTCCAATTTGACCGGTTTTTCTCGTTACGTGCTTATTTAGGCAGTCCACGGATAAGCGTACAGGAATTAAGTTCTGTTTCAATGAGCGTTTAAGCTTTAATATGGTACTTAGCGGATTATGAAAAATATTTGCTGCGAGAATACCTGAGATTTGTGTTTGAGTAAAAAAATCTGAAAGTATGCTTTTGTCAATATAATTCGTATCAATGCCGAAAATAATCGGTATTTTGCGATTTTCGGACAGTTTTTGTGCAAAATTCAAATCGATTTCGCCAGAATTATTCGTCGGCTCCCATGGTTTGACAATAATTTCACTTACATAATCCTGAGCAAAATCAATAAGCTTAAACACATCCGAATACATTGATTTACCAGACTTCGAGAAGACTTTATACTCACTATTCTCTGTTTTTCGATAAATAATAAGTAGCGATAAATATTCTGCTCCAATGTTTTCCGATGCTTCCTGTAAAAATTCGGGATGCTTTGTTATATACGAACTAATGCACGTCTTTACCGCACCTGCTCGAATGAACTGCCGAATTTTCGATACAGAGTCAATTCCTCCTGAAACCGAAATTGGTAGAAAAAGCTCTTGCATCATCTTTTCAACAAGCGAAATCAGCTTCTCGCTTCTGTCGTTGTAATTGCTGCGTTCGATAAGCATTATCTCGTCAGCACCAGCGGATTCATAATATCGCGCAAGTTCGACCGCATCCGTTTGTCGATAGGGCTTTGAATCATCGAGAATGAGCTCGTTGCCTAATATTTCAAGATATGGGATAAAACGTTTAATCATTGCTGTTCTCATTTGTTGTAGAAATATGATAGAAACAAAACCAATAAAAGATAGACATTTTGGTTTGTTATTTTTTATCAAATTTGCCGTATTTTTGTGTCCATGGTGATTTTAAATATCGAGCCCATGCTTTATCGAAGTTGAAATGTCGGAATCCACCAATCTCGCTTATTGCCTTAAGTTTGTTTTTATAATTATTAACGTTGTCAATTTCCTCTTTCAAAAAATCTGAATCGTTTATCGTATCATGACATTTAATACAAAAACTTATATCGGGTCTTCGAAATTCCGGAAATGTTTTCAAATCTATCAGTTTTCCTTCTGCTTCAAGTTCGTTTGCCCTCTCCATGTGAGTTCGTGCTTTGCCATGGCAGTTGCCACACGAAACACCCTTGCGAGATTCCGGTATCTGATATGAAGACAAAAAACCACCATCAGGGTCGCCGAATCCAAGAGTATGACAGTTTACACATCGAGTGTTCTTTTCAGGGTCAAAAACTCCAGGTCGTTTTACGTTCAAAAGAGAAATATATGCACCCTGATGAACGCCTTTTTCCCATGCCTTAAATTGATCAGCATGACATGCAACATCTGCACAATCTTCAGGAGCTGTGAAATCATTATCTCCTGGAGGACCAAAAACTCCAATTAGCTTGCGATTTTCAGTATCAAGCTCTTTTTCCATTTGAGTGTAAATGAATTTTACAAATTCTGGGTCATCCTTAATTTTTTCATCTAATTCAATATCCTCTGTATCAATCTTTACCAATTCGCCGTTTTCAATATGCAAAGTCATAAAAAGTTGGTACCGACCGACTTCACCTTCACGCAATAAAAACGGTGCTTTGCTCCCTTCACCCATTGCTTTTGGACCGTATAAACTTGAATGTTTTCGAGATTCATACTCACTTGTATTTCCACCGAAAAACACGATTTCGAATTGCGGATAATCCTTTATGAGTTTTTGACCGATAACTTCATCAACTGATGCAAGAAGAATTTGTATATCGCTTTTTTCAACGAGCTCAGGCAGATATTTCCTAATCGATTTATCAATATCACTAACTTTGTAATCTGTAGCATAACTCCAATTTTGGGAAACACCTAGAAATCCGACCTTTAATCCTTTGTAATCGAGTATTTTATAAGGCGATGTAAACGTTTTATCGTCGGAGAATCGAACATTCGCTGATATAAACGGTAGCTCTTTATTGTCTTTCAATATCTTTTTCAAATCATCAGCTGGTATAATCTGATCAAACAATCCAAAATTCAACAGCTGATAACCCATTTTAAAATAACCATTTACCAAATATTTATATTCTATGATTTTCCACCATAAACTGCTTTGCGCTGCATTGCCTGCATCAATAATTAGCATTTCAGGATTTTCTTTGAGTAATTTTTTCAGAAGTGTTGCTCTTCGCGGCAGACCGCCGGATTGACCGTCATTTCACCCACACGGAGTAACGTAGCCATATGTAAAATTGCTCAAAGAAATTTTGACATCGCCAGAATAATCCGACTTTTTCTCGTTGAGTTTAAGCTCATTTTCTTTCTCGGTTTTTGTGGATTCTTCTGGAGGTTTTACAACCGGTTTCTTCGTAACCTCCTCAGGTTTTGTTTCTGTCTTTTTCGAATCCGATATCTCCTCTTTGGGTTTATCAGAATCAGTTGCAGGTGATTTTTTTTCAATCGCTTTTTTGTTGCTGACTATTTCATCAACATTATTACCTGTGTCGTTTTTGCAGCCCTCAAGCAGGCAAATCATCGAAAAGCCGATTATCAGCACAATCGGCAAAAGAGCAACTTCCCATTTCTTAGTTAGTGAGTGCATTATTCCTCCAGATTTCCTTACTTACATTTTACTATCAATCCTTTTAAATATAAAGCAGAAAGCATAATCATGTCATTCTGAACGGAGTGCAGCGGAATGAAGCGGACGAAGTTCTTTAATTATCCAGTTGTACTGGGTAATCCGTTTGTATGGATTCTTCGCTTCCTTCAGAATGACAGGTATCATATCTTTTGTCCCAAAGCACTGGCAAGTTTTGTGTAAGCTTTGTTAAATGCGAGTTCATTGTTTTCTATTTTATCTATTGTTGACTCGAGCAAAGCGTTGAAATCAGGGGATGTCAGGGAATTGTTGAAATTTCGATGTAGCCGACGCAAAAGCCGCTCCTTGATTTTGTTTCGTTTTTTCTCCGCTGACTTCGCAGTGTCCTGAATATTTTCACGATAAATCTTATTAATTTTTGCAAAAAGTTCATCAACACCTTCGTTTTTTTGTGCACTGACCATGAAAACTGGTGGTATTTTGCCGACTGTTTTCAGATGCAGCGCGTGCTCAACTGATTTTCGGAATTCTATCGCCTGCGGACGGTCAGCTTTATTGATTACGATGATGTTTCCGACTTCCAAAAGACCGGCTTTCAGTGCCTGAATCGTATCGCCGGTCTCTGGCTGTAGAATTACGAGAGTTAAATCCGCCTGTTTTGCAATTTCAACTTCACTCTGTCCAACACCGACAGTTTCGATGATTGTCAGGTTAAAACCAGCAATTTCAATTAAATCAATGATTTCAGGCGTCTGTGCAGATAAACCTCCGAGTGCACCTCGACTTGCAAGGCTTCTCGTGAAAATATCGTTGTCAAATGATGCCCGAAGCCGGATGCGGTCACCCAAAAATGCGCCGCCTGTGAATGGGGATGACGGATCGACAGCAATCACAGCGAGAGTCTCATCCTGCTTGCGTTCGAGTTTATGCTTTTCTATTAATCGGTTGGTCAGCGTAGATTTGCCCGCACCTGGAGGACCGGTAATACCAATGCAGAACGAATTCTGTGATTCAGGATAGATTTCGTCGATAAAAGCCAGCGTTTTAGCATCCTCAGACTCAAGCAGAGTTATCATTCTGCTGAGTAATTTCCTGTTATGCTTCAATTGTTCTGGTTTTATACCTGTATAATCTTGCTCATCCATTGTATTTCAATCGATTGGAAAGTGTATTTTGCAGTTTCTCATCCTTTTTTGATACTTCGGACTTCATTTCATCCTTAAATGCAAGAAATCTCGCAGCCAGGGCGTCATCATGCGTCGCAAGTATCTGAATTGCAAACAATGCAGCGTTTTGCGCACCGGCATTCCCAATGGCAAACGTAGCAACTGGTACACCAGCAGGCATCTGTACAGTTGACAACAATGCGTCAAAACCCTGTAATGGTGTAGCTGAAATCGGTACACCGAGAACCGGAAGCGTGGTTGATGATGCAAGAACCCCAGCGAGATGTGCCGCTGCTCCCGCACCCGCAATTATCACACGAATTCCTCTTTGACGAGCAGTCTTAGAATACGCGATTGCATCGTCAGGGGTACGGTGTGCACTGATGGCTCGAACCTCAAACGAGATTCCGAATTTCTTCAGTGTCTCAAAACAAGGCAGCATTGTTTCGAAATCGTTGTCCGAACCCATAATCACGCCGACAATTGGCTGTTTATCTGTCATTTATTTCCCATTTATGAAGAGAATTTGTATTTAACTGTATTTTTAACAACAGGTAAACCTGTTTTTCTCACGGCACTGACAATAGGTACACAAGCGTACTTTTTCTCACAACGTTGGCAGTAGGACTCAAGAACAACCTGCCCTATTGACA
>CAYZQB010000173.1:0-1581 GCA_964480395.1 uncultured Planctomycetia bacterium | reverse complement strand
TACTTTTTCTCACAACGTTGGCAGTAGGACTCAAGAACAACCTGCCCTATTGACAATGTCGAAAAAAACGCATGCCTGCATGCCCTATTGACAGTGTTGTAAAATAAAAGCAGAAAATCTGCAAATGAAATAAAAAACATTAGCAACTTTCGCAATCAATGAATGTAATTTATATTGTTTTCATATTTTTTGAAACTTTCACAATATAGTTGAGGGAATTATGAATAGAAAAGTAGCAATTATCGGCTCGGGTAATTGGGGCACAACGGTTTCGAAGCTTATTGCAGAGAATCTGAATTCGAAAACCGAAGAACTTGCTGATTACGACAATATCGTTGAGATGTATGTTTATGAGGAGATTCTGCCTGACAACTCGAAACTCAGCGATTTCATCAACAAATATAGACAAAACATCAAGTATCTGCCCAATCATATTTTACCCGACAATGTACATGCTGAACCAGATATCCTGAAAGCTGTGGAGAATGCGACTGATATTGTGCTTGTTACGCCACATCAATTCGCGGTCAACTTGCTCACGAGGATCAGCAAAACAATAAAGCGTCGAAAAGATGAGGTATATTTCATCAACCTTTCAAAAGGCGTGCATTTTGATCCGCTTGAGAAGAAAATTTGGCGTGTTACCGAGATTGCCAAGGAAATTCTCGACTTGCCCGAGGATAATATTGCCGCACTTTCTGGTCCCAACGTTGCCAAAGATATCGCAGCGGAATTATTCACGGAAACCGTTATCGCTTCGACCTCCGATGAAACCGTTCGCAGGTTTCAGACACTTTTTGAGAAACCTTATTTTGTTGTTCGTTCGAGCAATGATGTTGCAGGTGTTGAATTCGGCGGAGCATTGAAAAATATTGTCGCAATCGCTGCTGGTTTCATCGACGGTTTCAAGCTTGGTAGTAACGCAAAAGCAACAATTATCCGAATTGGTATGGAAGAAATGTACAAATTCGCTAAGATTTTTGAAACTGATGTAAATCCGGCATCTCGCGAGACTTTCAACGGACCAGCGTTTCTGGGTGACATCATGACGACGTGTTATGGCGGGCGTAACCGGCTTTATGGCGAAGCTCTGGGAGTTTGCTTCAATCAAGACCTGCCACCGGTGAATATCGATGTGTTTGAGAAAAGCGTGCTGAAAGGTCAAATCGTACAGGGTTTCAAAACAACTTTTGATGTGTACACATTTCTTGACAACATCGGTATCATTGATGAATACCCGCTTTTCAAGCTTGTTTATGATGCATTGCAGAAAGAAGAAAATCCAAAAGATAAATTCATCGACATCATCAATCTTTGATTTTTTCAGGCAGGTAAACCTGCTTTTTCTTGCGTCCCGTTTGCACATTTCACAGGATTTCATGATTTTGGAGATTGCACACCGATGTTGTTGCTGTCATTCTGAGCGAAGCGACCAACCAGCAATACTGTAACTGTCATTCTGAGCGAAGGTAAGAATCTCAGAGACTTTGGGAACAAGGATAAATGAAGGTGCTGTCATTCTGAGTGAAGCGACCAACCAGCAATACTGTAACTGTCATTCTGAGCGAAGCGACCAACCAG
>CAYZQB010000172.1:0-6609 GCA_964480395.1 uncultured Planctomycetia bacterium | reverse complement strand
GTAATTGCTATAGTTCTAAATAATCCATATATAAAATCGAAGTTAATTTTCAGTCTTTTACGCAAGACAATAAATAGAAAGACAACATTTACAACAGCAGAAATTGATGTTGCAAGGGCAAGTCCCGCTTCTTTCATTGGTGTATGAACGAGAATAAGATTTAATATGATGTTAAGGAATACAACATAAACAGCTATTTTAACCGGAGTTTTTGTGTCTTTAACTGCGTAAAATACGCGTGTGACTAACTGAATAAGAATAGTTGCAAACAATCCACAAGCATAAAATAATACTATGTTTGAAGTTCGTTGAACTGCAACAATATCAAATTCTTTACGCATAAATAGTATTTTAACAATCTCTTCATTCAAAAGGATTAATCCGGTAGCAGCAGGAATTGACAGAAAAAGTGAAACGCTAAATATTCGTGAAGCATTTGCTGACAAACCTTCAATATCATTTTTTGCAGCGAGTTTAGAAAGCAACGGAAATACAGCAACTCCCAAAGCAACACCAATTAAAGCTAGTGGGAATTGCATTAATCTATTTCCATAATATAATGAGCTAACCGCACCAGAGCCATCAACAAATATTTCTGCTATTAAATTATCGATTAAAATATTTAGCTGTAAAATGCCCAACCCTAAAAGCATAGGGAGCATTTTTCTAAAAACTTCAATTGCACCAGAATCTCTGAGTTTAAAATTAATAGAAAAAAATACTTTTGATTTCCGAAGCAGAATAATCTGCAAAATAATTGCAAACAGAACTCCGCTTATAATTCCAATGCACATAAAAATAACTAAATCTCTATCATCTAATTTTAGAAAATAAGCACCAACAAATAATGCTGCTATCCAGAAAATATTGAGAAAAACAGGAACCGCTGCTGGTAGTGCAAATCTACCATGAACATTTAATATCCCATTAAAAATCGCACTTGTGCAAATTAATATTAAAAACGGAATTAAAATAGGTATTAAAATCTTCAATAATTCTGCTTTTTCAATTTTATCTGACGAATTTAACAAATTAGCAAGTGCATCTGTAGGAATACATATAATGATGATAATAATTAATAAAGTAATTGCAGACATAATCAAAATTGTAAAGGTCAAAGTTGCACTAAAAAGCTTGTTAGCAGCATCAGGTCCTTCTTTCTCCTTTTTCTCAGAATATGCAGGAATTAGAGCAGCAGAAAGTGATCCTTCACCAAAAAGTCGTCTGAAAAGATTCGGCAAAATGAAAGCTATGACAAATACATCCCATATCATGTTTATCCCGAAGAAAGCAGCAGCGGTTGCATCTCGAAAAAGCCCGAGAATACGAGAGATGAACGTTACCCCAGCAAAAATCTTCGCATTTTTGACAGGTTTTGCTACGCGCATACTTTCCAGTGAAGGTGCAGTTTTTTCTGTGTTTTCAGTAATCGATTCAGAGTTTGACAGATTATCTGCTTTCATTCTTCTCACAGGGTAATTTTATTGTAATATCGACATAATGAGAAATTATATGATTTATTATGAGGATGCAATGGCGGATCAAGAAAAATACAAAAAATCAGGCGTTGACCTTGATGCTGCTGAAAGTGTGATTGAGCAGATGAAAGATCGTTTTGCAGAGACAAGCAGGGATGGTGTGATCGATTTACCAAATGGATTCGCAGGTCTTTTTCGATTGCGTGAATACAAAAATCCAGTTCTGACAGGTTGTACTGACGGTGTCGGCACCAAGCTTAAAATAGCATTTGATGCTGGGAAGCATGACACAATCGGCATTGATCTAGTAGCAATGTGCGTAAATGATGCGATTTGTGTAGGAGCAGAACCTTTATTTTTTCTCGATTATCTGGCGACGAGTGGTTTTAAGGCGGAAATAGCGGAAGAAATTTTAACCGGCATCGTTGAAGGCTGTAAACAGGCGCATTGCGCGCTTCTTGGAGGTGAAACTGCCCAGCTTCCTGGATTTTACAAACCAGGAGAATATGATCTTGGCGGTTTTTGCGTTGGTGTCGTGGAAGAAGATGAATTAATCAAAGGTGATAAAATAGTTGAAGGTGATGTGTTGCTTGGGCTGGCATCAAGTGGTTTGCATAGCAATGGATTTTCGCTTGTACGGAAAATCTTGTTTGATGACAATAAAATAGCACCGACCGATATACTTCCTGGTTTTGACAGACCATTGTGGGAGATTTTGCTTGAACCTACACAGATATATGTGAGGCAAGTACTTGCTGCACTTGAGCGGTTCGGGGTTGAAAACATTCATGGCATAGCAAACATGACAGGTGGTGGAATTACGGGTAATTTACCACGGATCTTTCCAGAAAGTGTTTCCGCTGAGGTTTCACTTGTAAATGCACCACGAGCCGAAATATTCAAGGTTTTACATAAACTTGGTGAACTCAGCGAGTTGGAAATGCGCAGTATTTTTAACTGCGGTGTGGGAATGATTCTTGTCGTTGAAAAATCAACTGCTGACGATATTCAAACATTTATAAAAGCTGCAGGAGTTCTGCCCTTTGAAATGGGTAAAATTATTCAAAAACAAGATAAGTCCATTATTTACAAAGATTTATAACGATTGTGTGAGAATCTCCGAATACATTTATTTTCTCAATATTTTAGAATTATTAAGCTGATGACCGTGTTATAAAGTAAAAATAAACAACTGGAGGAATCATGGCAGAATTTATTGAAGCAACGAAAGAAAATATTATTGAATTAAAAAACAAATATTCGCGTCTTTTGCTCGAATTTTCAGCAACTTGGTGCGGTCCATGCAAAGTACTTGAGCCGATGCTTCATGAAATTACAAAAAAAATAACCGACGAAAGATTCGCTGTTGCAATGGTTAACGTTGACAATAATCCTGATCTTGCGCTTGAATACGATGTTATGAACGTGCCGACTATGGTTTTCTTAAAGGATATGGAAACAGTTGACATGGAAGTGAATGTTCCCAAAAAAAGTGATCTTGAAAACAGAATTAACAGATTTATCAATGATTAATGATTGAATAAGCAATGATAATAAGAATAGCAGAGAATGCTGGCTTTTGTTTCGGAGTTCAAAACGCTTTTAAGAAGATTGTTGAGATTGCGAAAGAAAATGACTGCCCAGTAAATACACTTGGTCCATTGATTCATAATCCGCAGACAATTGAGCTTCTAAGAGAGAAATATGGCGTTGATTTCATCGAAAACGCTGAAAATGCGCAAGATGGAATCGTCGTGATTAGAACGCATGGCGTGAGTCCTGAAGTCTTCAAAATACTTGATAGCAAGGAAATCATTGTCGAGAATGCGACTTGTCCATATGTGATTAAAACTCAGAATTATGCGTCAAAACTTCATGAGCATGGGCGATTTGTCGTGATTATTGGCGACCCGATGCATCCTGAAGTTATTTCAATCCTCGGATATGCCGGTAACGACGGTATTGCGATTGAGCAAATAGAGCAAGTTGAAGAACTGCCTATGGATAGAAAACTCGGAATCGTAATTCAATCGACATTCATACCTGAGAAAGCGGAGAAGATTATTACCCGAGTTCGAGAAAAATACTCCAATTGTGTGATTTACAATACGATTTGCACGGTTACGCAGAATCGTCAGAGTGAAGCAATGGAGATTGCGGAGATCAGCGATTATGTGCTTGTAATTGGCGGTAGGAATTCTGCAAACACCGAAAAACTAAGGCAAATTGCACTTTTGCACGGTGTAAATATCGTAAAGAAGATTGAAACCATTAAGGAGATCGACTTTGAAGAGCTTTCAAATGTGAATAATCTTGGAATTTTAGCAGGTGCTTCAACGCCATCGTGGATGATTTCAAGGGTAGTGTCCGAAATTAAGGAACATTATCCTCATTGCTCGATTATTAAGTTCAAACCTAAAATTAAGAATTTTAAAGAGTCGTAAAGAATTTTGTTTTCGAAAAATGAATTTCGGAAATTTATTCTGCTTTGCGTTCGATACTTCCGAAATCGTCGTTTTGCTCCGATGAATCAGAATCTTCAGGTTCTTCAGGAATTAATTGTTGCGGTTTATTCATTGCTGAAATATTGTGACTTTCGGTCATCGCGCCCTCAGGATTGGTGATATCGATTGTGGAATCTGTCAGGTCGGAAGAATTTTCGGCAATTCCATCGTCTTGCCCGATTCCTGCAAGGTTGTTTTTGCTGAAAAGTCTGCGTGCTTCATAAGCATTAACAATTTCCTGTACAAGATGATGCCTGACAATGTCCTTTTCAGTGAGACTGATTAATTTAATGTCTTTAATATTGCGCAATACGTTTATAGCATCGACCAGACCGCTTGTTTCTCCCTTTTCAAGGTCAACTTGTGTGATGTCGCCGGTTACGACCACCTTGGAATGCTTACCGAAGCGTGTGAGGAACATTTTCATCTGTTTAGGCGTTGTATTTTGTGCTTCGTCGAGGATGATGAACGAATAATCGAGGGTTCTGCCTCGCATAAATGCTAAGGGCGCAACCTCAATAATGTCACGTTCGATATAACGTTTCAGAATCCCGAAATCGAGTAGATTTTCTAGCGCATCGAACACCGGACGCAGATACGGGTTGATTTTCTCGTTCATGTCACCAGGTAGGAACCCAAGCTTTTCACCAGCTTCAACCGCAGGTCGTACAAGAACAATTTTTCTAACACGTTTTTGGTGCAAACTTTCAACTGCTTGTGCTGTTGCTAGATACGTTTTACCGGTACCTGCGGGACCAATTGAGAAAACTACATCATAGCTTTTTATCGCTTCGATATATTCTTGCTGACCTTGAGTCTGCGGATGCACAAGCGATTTCGTTCTACTTCCAGTAGGTTCATTGCCAACTGGAATACCTGTAACATTGTTTTCAAGATCCATGCTGAATAACACGGTTTCAACGTCCTCAATCGTAAGCGAACGTTGATGTCTTACGATATCCAACAGTTTATATATGCTGAACTGCGCTTTCATCACATCCTCAGCATTACCTTCTATCTTAAGCTTTGAATTCCTTAAACTAACTCTGACTTGATGATGTTCACGAATCAAACGCAGAAATCTGTCTCGCGGTCCGAATAAAATCCGTTGCTCATCCTGATTATTGAATCTTACTGCTTTTTCCATTTATTGAAAAAACACCTCCAAGGTTTGCTTAAATTTGAATTTATCCATAAGTATTTATAACAAACAATGAAAGGTTTTGGTGCAGACTTTCTGCTTTTCTTTTCAACATCTACAATAGGGCATGCAAGCATGCTTTTCTTTACGCCACTGTCAATAGGGCGTGCAATTCTTGAGTCCTAATGCCAACGCTGTGAAAAAAAGTACGCTTGAGTACCTATGGAAAATGCTGTGAGTAAAACAGGTTTACCTGTTTCGATTATTTATTTACTTTACGCAAAATATTGAAAGTATATAATCGACACAATGTTTAAGATGCAAAAGTTCAACTATGAAAAAACGTCGAAATTATGACACTGCAATTGTGATTTTATTATTGATATTCATCGGTGGATTTACCGGGATTGCGGAGTTTATAAAGCGTGCATACGATACGTTTCCAGGAATGCTTGAAAGTTTGTACATAAAAGTTATAGGATTTTTTCTGTTTTTCGCTGGAATTCTTTGGATTTGGTGGACATCACATCTGCTAAGGTCTCTGGCATTTGGCGCGAAGTTGAAAGTTTATGCACCTTTGACTTTTGCGAAGCATCCGTATTATGCTGCGATTCTTTACGCGTTTTATCCCGCGTGTGCGCTGATACTCGGTCGATTCGAGGTTTTAATTGCTGCTGTGATGCTGATTATCATCAGTCATTTATTTCTGTTCCGACTACCACAAATTTTGGACGCGAACGAGCGAAAGGCGAAGGGAAAAGCAGGTATTCGAGAAACAATTATCAGTAAACGAATCGAAACTGTGAGAAAAACTTTGGGTCAGGATGCGGTTATGACACCGAGTAAATATATGCTGAAATATGGCAAAACATCAGGCTTTGTCGAGGTTTTCACATATATTTTCCTACTCGCATTTACTATTGATGTTTTTATCAATCCGATTTCAGAGCTTATGTCTTGGAATTTACAACTTATTATGGGAATCCTCATTTCTGCAATTTCCATCGGTTGGTTATTATGGACACTTTGGGCATTAAAGAAGAAAACACTTTCACCTTACTTTAGAAGCGAAGGTCCGTATGGATTTTGTAGGCATCCGCTAATCAGCATGTTTTTATTCGGCATATATCCTCTGCTTGTAGTTGTATTTAATTCAGGCGAATTACTGTTCAGCTATCCGTTTTTACTCACCTCTGCACATATGATTGCGCGAGAAGAAGAGTATTATTACTTCAAGATATTTGGTGAGAAATGGCAGCATTATTCAGAATCACACCCGCGATTTTTTCCGTATTTTCGGGCGAATCACCCCGACGCTGGTCGTAAGCGCCGGGAGTTTGCGATGTCAGCACTGGTATTTTCGGGGTCTTTATTCCTTGCGTTTCTCATTGTTTTTGCAATCATAATTTCAGGTTTATTTTCGACGAACCATAATTCATACGTTATTGTTTCAATGCCAATTCTGCTTGTTATCTCAGCAATCATG
>CAYZQB010000171.1:0-6627 GCA_964480395.1 uncultured Planctomycetia bacterium | reverse complement strand
AAACCGCGGGTATCTTTTGGCACAAATGCTGATTCGAGATGTTCGATTTCCTTCAATTTGTGTTCTATATCGAATATTACCGAAACTACATCAAAGCGGTACGAAAGCTTCGAAATGCGGTGATGTCTGAGAAAATCTCGTGCTGTCAAGCCGATTTTTCGCTGTTTTTCACGATTTACCGATTCACCAGGACTGATAACATACGGAAAAGTTTTGCTTCGCACCTCGACGAAAACGATTAAATCCGCTTTTTTAACAATAATGTCAATTTCCCCAATCTCAGTTTCAAAATTTCTCGCAATGATTTTGTATTTTTTGTGTTTTAGGAGTTTTATCGCAAGTTTTTCACCTTTTTTGCCCAGTTTTTTTCTGAGTTTGTCCTTAATTTTAAATTTATCAGCATCTTGCATAATATTTCATCCAACAAGGGTGCAATTTCAAACATGCTATTTTGACATTTAAAATCCGCAATGTAAAATGTAGCGTTCTAAATTTGACTCATCAACAGGAAATTTAATGAATAAGCTGAACATTCGGAACTTCAGCATTATCGCTCATATTGACCATGGCAAATCAACGCTTGCGGACAGAATCATAGAGATGACTGGCGTTGTGGACAAAAGGAAGATGCAGGACCAGGTTCTGGATAATATGGATCTGGAGCGTGAACGTGGCATAACGATTAAAGCACGGGCAATCTCAATCCCTTACAGATACAAGGATGAAGATTATATATTCAATCTCATTGATACCCCAGGACACGTCGATTTTTCGTACGAGGTTTCACGTTCGCTGAATGCCTGCGAAGGCGCACTTTTGCTGGTCGATGCTTCACAAGGGATACAGGCGCAAACCGTTGCAAATATGTACCTTGCTGTTGATGCAAACCTTGAAATTATACCAATTATTAATAAGGTTGACCTTATAACTGCACGAACTGAGCAAGTGATTGAAGAAATTGAATCCCAGTTCGGACATACACCTGATGAAATGCTGCTAGTTTCAGCGAAAACCGGTGCTGGTGTCGCAGAGCTGCTGCAGGCAATCGTAGAACGAATCCCGCCACCCAAGGGTGATCCTAATGCAACTCTGCAGGGCTTGATTTTTGATGCAACCTATGATGATTATCGAGGAATTATTGTTTATCTGAAGATTTTCGAAGGCTCAATCAAACCCAAAGACAAGATTGAATTGATGCAGTCAAATTCGGTGCATGAAATCACGGAAGTCGGGACTTTTTCGCCGTTTTCGATGGACAAAAAACCATCAATACAGGCGGGTCAGGTTGGATATTTCATCTCAAACATCAAGAATCTGTCGGATATCAAAATCGGCGACACCGTGAAAGCGTACAAACAAGAGGGTGTTTTGCCGTTGCCCGGCTTCAAGAATCCTCAACCTGTGGTTTACTGCGGCTTGTATCCGACATACAACAAAGATTATGAATTTCTGCGCAAAGGTCTCGAAAAACTTATACTCAATGACAGCTCTTTCACTTTTGAGCCGGAAAGCTCGGATGCACTCGGTTTCGGCTTTCGCTGCGGATTCCTGGGTTTGCTACACATGGAGATTGTGCAGGAACGGCTTGAACGTGAGAGCAAAGTCGAGCTTGTGCAGACTGCGCCAAATGTAACGTATGAGATTGAATTAACCAGCGGTAAGGTTATTACGGTATATTCCCCTGCGGATGTGCCTGACCCTTCGCAGATAGAAAAGTTTGGCGAACCGTTTGTGAGTCTTCAGATGATTATCCCGAGTGAGAATATCGGCGCAATCATGACATTATGCGAGGATAAACGCGGGATCTACATGAATCAGGAATATTTGGGCAAGGAGCGGATTATTTTGACCTACGAGATGCCGCTTGCCGAGATTTTATACGATTTCTACGACATGCTGAAGTCCGCAACCAAGGGTTATGGCACGATGGATTATGAGTGGATCGGCTATCGCACGTCGAAGTTGATTAAGCTGCAGATTCTGGTGAACGGCATATCGGTGGATGCGCTTTCGGTGATAATGCATCGTGAGAATGCTGAGCGGAAGGGCAGACGAATGCTGATTAAGCTTCGGCGCGAGATTCCAAAGCATTTGTTTGAGATTCCGTTGCAGGCGGCAATTGGCGGGAAGATTATCGCGCGTGAGACCATAAAAGCACTCCGCAAGGACGTTATCGCCAAGTGTTACGGCGGTGATATTTCTCGGAAGCGGAAGCTTTTGGAGAAACAGAAAGACGGTAAAAAGCGCATGAAACAGGTCGGAAATGTTGAGATTCCGCAGAAGGCGTTCATGGCTGTGCTAAAAATCGAAAACGAAAACTAAAGTTTTTTTTCTCTGTGTTTTTAATATTGCTGAATCCTTTGATTTAGCAGAGAATGCATCCCTAATCAGCGAAAATTTAACAAGGTAAAAAGGCTCTCTGTCATTGCGAGCGTAGCGAAGCAATCTCGGATTTCTATCAAATTCATTCTGAACGATTAACAATTCAGTGACATATTTTACATGGTTTGTCCGCGAAAGCATGAAATCTTTGCTTTTCGGTCGAACTACCTGTTCAGATGCGAGTAAATCTAAAGTGTGTTTGAAATTATCGATGTTACCCCTGAGATTGCTTCGGTCGCATTACTCCCTCGCAATGACAGATGACCATACACACTACTTGTCATTCTGAGTGAAATGAGTGTAGCGAATGAAACGAAGAATCCAGGATAGTCCAGCGTAAAACAGCGAATAATGCAACACTTAATTTCCAATGATACCAAAGATTAAGATTCAGAAATTATCACACATAATATATTTGAATGTAATCCACATTTTTTATTTCGCTAGCCTGGATTCTTCAGTCGTTGCACTCCTTCAGAATGACATGGGTGTCGGGTGATTTCTCTGTAAAATCTTGGAATTCAGTTAATAGTGAATTGTAACGATAACCTAGAAGAGTTTGCTGGCGAGGTAGATTGCAGATTGAGTTAGACCGATGACAAAACCCAGCACGCCGCCAAGTCGTTCGATGTTCTTGAATTCAGATTTTGACACGCTCAGCACAATATCCTCGAGCTTCTCGATGCTGAAATTCTGTACCTTTTCCTCGACAATATCATGAATGTTGAAGTTCTTCCCGATGTCATCGTTGATATTTTCGAGTAATTGCGGAAGCCGTCCCGAAATTTCGTCAATAATCGACTTTTTCAAGCTCGCAATCAGGTCATCGGAGACAAACGCCGAAATAAGCGGAGAAAGCGATGCTAATTTATACTTGATAAATTTCGAAATTTCCGTGTCGATACTCCGAAGCAGCGTTTCCTTGATTTTCGAGAAATCGATGCTTTTGCCAATCTCAACCGACGTTACAAGCTCCTCGCTGACCACCGCAGCAAACCGCTTCGCAATATCCGCCCTTCGTCTTGGAATCAGCCCATGAAATTTCATGAACAGGAATTTTCGCGGCTTTCGTGGGTGAAACAGCATTTTCACCGCTATAACATTCGTTGCGTACCCAATCAATGCACCAAGTAATGGAGCAGCACCAATCACAATAATATCAAAAGTATTTAGCATGTGCAGACTTTCCACAGTTGTTCTTTTAGAAAAGGATAGAACCTGCAGCAAGACCAATCAATAGGGAAATTGCTCCGATAATCATAATCAGCATGAAATATTTCTTCTTGAGTTTGATGATTTCAGATTCATTCTCAGTAATCATCATCTGTATCGAATTAAATGATTCATCAGCTTTTCGGTTTAATTCCGCAATTCTCAAATCCCGCTTATTCAGTTGTTCTTTAAGTTTGTTCGATTCATTGTCGAGTAATTCAAGTTTGCTTGAAAGCCCTTCCAACGCACCTGCAAGTTGATTCTTATTCTCCTCGATTAATTTCTTATCTGACTCCACGCGATTCAACTGCTGGGTTATACTTGAAAAATTATCCTCAACATTCATTCGTTTTTGTATCTGATTACTCAACTCCTGACTCATCTGGTCTATTTCGTTTTGTACACCATTTAAATTCTGTTCTAATTCCATATTCTTTTCCAGCACTTCCTGATTTATTGCGTCAACCGCTGTTTTCTCCATCGTTGAGTGCCTGAGATCTTTGTTGAGTCGGTCAATTTCTTCTTCCAACTCGAGATTTTTTGTCTCATACTCGTCAAGCGTAACCAGTGCTTCCTGGATGCGAGATTCAAAACTGGACTTAGATTGTGAAAGCTCAGCAAGTTTATCCTCGTTTTCTTCATTCCTGCTGTTTAGTTGTTCGATAGTCTCTTCTTGATCTTCAATCGTATTTTGTGCTGATTTGATTTCCTGCATGATATCCGCAAGCTGATTCTCAGCAATTTCCAGCTTATTTTGCAGTTTGATTTCTTCATCACTTTGACTTGCGATTTCAAAAAGGAATTTCCCGAAATCTTCCGGGGTTTTGAAAGATTTGTCGGATATTTTCTGCAGCAGTGAATTATCATTTTTTGACGCAGTTATAAGCATCGATTTCGATGAAATAAGTTTCTGTGCAATATAATCATCATCAAAAAGCCCAAATGTCTGTTCTTTTAGATTGTCCATCAGCACAACAGCATCAAATTCGTTCTTATCGTTGTTAATTTTGTCAATTGCGTTTATCAGCTCATCTTTTGAACTTAAATCCGCTGGAAACGCTGTGAAGTTATAATTCTCCCAATAATCGTGCAAATTACTCCTGATTTCACTGTCAATTATCTGGGAATTGCTCAGAATAAAAGCGATTTCAGGCACCTGTTTGTCTTTGAGCTTGTTTTTCAATATTATATCTGGATGCTTAAAACCTTGGTCACGTTTAAGATTGAGAATCGAAAAAAACTGAGTAACTTTGCGGTCGTGGAAATCCTCAATTAATAGCATTAACTCAAATTTCGATTGTTCTGTAGTTTTATGTTCGAGCACGCCCTTAAAAATATACGTGCTGCCGTCATTGATATTATCGCGAATATTCTTGCTAATC
Source organism: uncultured Planctomycetia bacterium (assembly GCA_964480395.1). Lineage (GTDB taxonomy): Bacteria > Planctomycetota > UBA8742 > SKZP01 > CAYZQB01 > CAYZQB01. The sequence continues at coordinate 1,651 of CAYZQB010000171.1, read as the reverse complement.
TCAAGCTTGAGTATGTCATCCGTAGTCTCATCGTGAAGGAAGTCTGTGTACTTTTCAGCAACATCTTTCACATCTTCTTCAGTATTTTTCTCATATTTTCCGCGCACCGAAATCATTTTACCTAAAAGCTGTGGAAATATATTAAGCAGAGTTGAAGGTGCATAGGAGTTTTCGAGTTCGTGTTTAGTAAGCGACATTATTCCTCCAAAATTAATTCCATACATTATATCATATAATATTTATCGTATTATACTCATTCAAGATGACAATGCTAATCCGATAAAATCAACAAAAACTTTGTATATTCGATAAAAAATGCTCAAATAGCACAAATTGTAAAAGGTTCAGATATGTCAAAGAAAAAGCTGGATTTACTTATTGCTGAGGACGAGAAATCAATCCGCATCACCCTCGCTGACGACCTGCGTGATGCCAATTATAAAGTTGTTACCGCAGTTGACGGCAATGAAGCAATGCAGGCAATCGAAGAAAACATTTTTGATATAATCATCACCGATATTCGCATGCCCGGTCCAGACGGTCTGCAGATACTCAAAAATGTCAAGGAACTGCGACCTGAGACCGAAGTTATCATCATCACAGGCGTGCCGACATATGAGCTTGCGGTGGAATGCGTAAAATACGGCGCATACGACTTCATCGCGAAACCTTTTTCTAATGATGAGCTTATTAATCGACTCGAAAAACTCAAAGAACTTATCAATCTTCGCCAAGAGAACCTGAATCTGCGGTCGCAAATTGACAGCAGTTTTAAGTTTGACAATTTGATTGGAAGAAGTGCGAAGATGCAGCGCATTTTTGATGAAATTAGGACGGTCGCCTCGTCGGATGTTCCGATTCTTTTGAAAGGTGATTCCGGCACGGGTAAAGAGCTTTTCGCGCGTGCGATTCATCACAATTCCACTCGCAATAACCGACCTTTTGTAACGGTTGCCTGTCATATTTCGAATGCGAACCTGATTGAGGACACGCTTTTCGGGCATATCAGGGGTGCATACACGAGCGCGACGGGCGAAAGACGCGGTAAATTCGAGGATGCAAACGGCGGAACGATATTTCTTGATGATATTGATGATTTACCCTTCGAGATTCAATCGAAATTGTTGCGGGTGCTGCAGTTCGGCGAAATCGAACGGCTTGGTACTGATGATGCGAAAAAGGTTGATGTGCGCATTATCGCTGCCACGAAGGTTGATTTAACTGACCTTATCGATGAAGGAAAATTTCGCGAGGATTTGTATTATCGGCTCAATGTTCTGCAGGTTGAGATTCCCTCGCTGCGCCAGCGTATCGACGATATTCCGCTTTTGGTGCATCATTTCATTAAAACTCACGGCATGGGCAAGGATTACCAGATTGAGGATGAAGCACTGCTGATTCTGCAGCAATATCATTGGCCCGGCAATGTTCGCGAACTTGAAAGTGCGGTCAGAGCTTCAATAGCCCTTGCTGGCAAAACGAATGTGCTGAAAAAAGAGCATTTTATGCGCAATATCAGCAAGTCGCATACGAATAGGATTGATGAGCCGTTGAGTCTGGGCAGCATGGTAACTCTGGCGGAGGCGGTCGAATCTATTGAGCGCGGGCATATTCTGCGCGTGCTTAAATTTACCGGCGGAAACACCGTGAA
>CAYZQB010000170.1:0-6659 GCA_964480395.1 uncultured Planctomycetia bacterium | reverse complement strand
GCTATGCAGATAAAATCTCTATACTTTGCTATTAAATTGGTATGAAATCGATTTAGCGATAAATTATGGACGAACTGCAATCATACAACTGCTTGTATCGTGCTAATTCGCTGAGACACATTCCCTGAGATAACACCTCAGCCGCTTCCACTCCCTCTCAATGACACCAATTCCCTTGACAATAATTATTGCTTGAATGTAAAATAAGGAGAGAATAGCCGAATATTTTGATTATTTAGGATTGTACTCATATGAGCAAAAAATATTATTCTGAAAAATCCTTTGGAAAACCTTTGAATTTTATATTTTCAGCCATTCTAACCTCATCGAATAAGTTTTTTTGCAAGCATAATTGCGTTTAGCATTGAATTTATGTCAGCAATCCCTATGCCAGCTATATCGAAGGCGGTTCCATGGTCAACACTTGTGCGCAGGAAAGGCAATCCCAATGTCAACTGCACAGAGTTATTGAAATCAAACGTTTTGACAGCAATCAATCCTTGGTCATGATAAAGAGCAATAACGCCATCGAACTCGTGCTTGTGAAATGCGCGGTAAAACACGGTGTCAGGAGGAATCGCTCCAAAAATATTAATTCCATCTTTCTGTAATTTACCAATCAGCGGATTTATTATGTTTATTTCTTCCGTGCCGAACATTCCACTCTCGCCTGCATGAGGATTCAAACCGCTAACTGCGATTCTTGGATTTTCAATACCAAAATATTGCTGCAATGCAGAAACCGTTGTTTTAATGACATATTCGAGGGTTTCTGATGTTAAATGTTCAGCAACCTGCATCAGCGGGACATGCATTGACATAAGCGATACAAGTACAGATTCCTTGTAATTCTGTCTGTTAAGCGGAGTGTAAAACGTCATAACTGGCACAGCATTGAGCAATGTTCTGAATATTGATGTATGACCGGTAAATTCGTAACCAGCAAGTTTCAGCGCATTTTTGGCAATTGGTGCAGTTGCGATTGCTGCGATTTTTTTCCTTTTAGCCAGAATAACTGCAGTTTTTATCGCTTGAAATGCAATTTTACCGGAATTTGCTGATGGAAGACCAATTTTAACCTCGAAATTCTCAACTTCTGCAAGATTGAGTCCGACAAAAGTATTCTCAGCCAACGCTCTAAAAGCATCACCTTCATTATCACACCATATTATCTGAACTGCTGGAATAGATATTTCGTCAAAATCTTGCTTTCTGCCGATAATCAGCAACCTCGACCCAGAATCTTTTTTAAGTTTCTGTATGCTTTTTACTATGATTTCAGGACCAATTCCTGCGGGATCACCAGCAGTTAATGCAATAATTTTGCTTCCTTGAGCCATCATTTATTTTATCTTATGGTGCAGTTTGAGGTTAATAATGAAAACGACATATTTCACGTCTGAAAATATTGTTGAACAGGTAAAAAAAATCCAGAAATGCATAATAAATCATAATAATCAAAGAAGCTACAAAATACACAAAAATCAGATTATGCTTCTGATAATTGACCTGCTGAAATTTATTGTTGACGTTGATTCTCACACATCTGTACTGTGAAACAACAACTCGTAACGCCATCATACGCGGATTTAAGGTTTTCTATCCGGTTGACGGTACAGCAACGTCCAATGGAGAATTTCTATTGCATCCTTGCTCAATCTTGCGCATGGGTTTGCCCAGCCTTACTGACCATCCTTGATGGTTTTTTAATTTACATCACTGTCAATAGGTCAAATAACTCTTGAGTTCTACTGCCTGTGCAAAAAAAAGGTATAAAGTTTACCAAAAATGTTAATCTTAGGTGATTCTTTCAATATCGAATCGATTTGTTGAAAATGCTTCGATACAAGATATAATTCAATTCCAAAATAAATTCGAGGTTCATATGTATAAAATGTATTACAAAATTGCTTTATTAAGTATATTCTGCCTGGTTTTCATGACAACCGGATTATTATATTCGACTGCAGGCAATGATAACAGCGGAATGAATTATGAAAGTAATCTTCTGCAGGTTGATCCAGATGATGATGAAGGCGACACTGATTACGACGAAACACCGAACTTAACTCCGTTAAACAACATTCAAATAACTGTCAACGATGACGAAAAAGAAGGTGATGATGATGAAAATAAGGACGATGAATTCGGATTTAGTTTCGGATTAACTCATGAAGGTGTAGTAACCAGAATCGTTGATGGCACGACGACTTATGAAGCCAACGAAGTTAAAATCAGTAAAACATTGTTTAAGAATGACACAACTTTTGAAGCGAAAACATATGATTATTCGCAATTATTCAAGCTTCTCGGTGATAAGCTGAATAACAATGGAACTATCTCAGATACTGCAGTTATCAGGCTTAGAAACATGGAAGGTGACAACGTTGACTTTATGTTTAAGGATATACTTCAGATTGATTATCCGAGAACATGGCTCGATATTTTTAATAAACTCGTTCCGAACAATTCTGCTGTTATAAATGCAACAGACGCTGAAAAACCAGTTCAGCTTCTTGTCGCTCTTCAGACTTTCCAGGATAATTACAATCAAGAGCTTTATTCTGAAGTCGAAATGAATACCGATGAGGATGAAGAAGACCTCACAATTATGTCGCCTCTGATGCGAAAAACAATTAAGGAGCAGATACTCAGAATATTGATGGTGCTTCGGGAGAAACTACCGAATAATTATCAGATTTACCTTGAACTCGGTGATTTCTACTATGCTGAATCTCTATTCAACAAAGAACTTGAAGTTTACATGCTTGCCATTAGCCGAGGTGTTGACGATACGAAAGGTGAAATCGCAAGTCGATTGGGTAGATTTTATCTTGAGGTTTTGGATCTTCCGAATCAAGCACTTGCTAGTTTTAATAAGATTAAATTCTGGTTTTGCACAAAAACCAACAAACATTTCGCTTCCGAGTTGATTCCACCGAAAGAATCACCTTTCAAAAACGAAATTGTAGAGGATATTGCAAAATCAGAAGATTCTGACGTAAATGAAGAACCTGTGATTTTCAAGCCGCCATCAGCAGCAGCATTGGCATCAGCAGTTCTGAAAGTAAAAGCACTCATCGCGGTTAAAGAATACATAAAGGCAATCAATCTTATCTATTCGCTGAGAGGTTTATTCAATAAAATTGCGGATGCGGAAACGGATGACAGCGCGCTTCAGAATCTTATTCCACTTGACACAACACTCGAATCATTTGTACATGAATGCGAGATTTTACTTGGACTGACACATTTCAAACTCGGTGAATTATATTTTGCAGAGAAAGAATATCTTAAAGTTCCACCAGAATCAAAATTTTACATCGTTTCACGTATTAATCTATGTCAGATTTATTACTATCAGAAACGATACGATGACTTAAACCGCATGCTTTCAATTCTCAGACAGGACGATCCTCTTTATAGAGTTGCTTCACAAATAAATAAAATTGGGGATCCTTCAGCTGATCCTGAAGATTTCAATCCGTACGAAAGTATGCCAGACAACATTTCATATAATCATGATTATTCGAAAGCTTTGTGCTTAACAGCAATGACTCTTCTTGCATATGATTTTCGCAACAATAGAGCATTCGATCTGACAAATCTACCTCCGCCTCGACGCCGACAGGTCGTCCAATATGCTGTTAAAGCTATGCATTATGATCCAATGAATTTCGAGCCATATTTGATTATTGCTGAATTTACTTCAAGAAGTACGGATGTTGATATTCGTAATCAAACTGAAAATTGGCTTAATCGGGCACTTGCATTATCACCTAATAATCCAATAATTCTCTACAAACTTGCTTTCTATTATGCAACATCCAAGGACTTGAAAGTAAAAAGCTTCGACAAAGCAAGGGAAACATTGCGCAAGATTCTTGAATTCGCTCCTGATTTCACTGATGCTTATATTCTGCTGGGTGAAATGCATTATAAACTTGCAGAATGGAAGATATCCAAGGATTTTAATGAAGCGACTGAGCATTTCAAGAACGCAAAAAACTATTTCAACAACGCTCTAATGCTTTCGCCTGAAAGAATTGACGTACGCATGAAGCTTGGTTATTGCTACATGAATCAGATTGAGACCATCAAATCTCGAATACAGAAACTCTGGTCGCAGCATCAGGATATTCCTGAGAATAAGGAAATCAAAGATCAACTGATGAGTGAGCTGGGGTCGTTGCAGCAGCTTTTGGATAAAGCGAACAATCTGTTTGATATTGAGAAGCTAACAAAACCTTATGTAATTGATGTTTTAACAGTGACTGACAGTGGAACTCCTCAGGTTATTTTGTCTAAAGGGACAGATTCAGGTGTGGATTCGACATTACTTTTCAAGGTTCGCAATACTGATGGATATGAACTCACTCTTAAACCTTGGAGAATCAATTCATTATACACGACAACTGAAGTTCAGGGGTATAAAACTGATCCCGATGTTCCATCAGCGGTTCTCAATCTGCAGTCGATTGTAAATATAGGAAGCAAAATCGAAATCAGCAAGGTTATTCATCCTAAAATGTTGAAGAACAAAAACCTGCCAGATTTCACTCTTCACGACGATTATGTCGTTGAAGCATGGGCAGCGACAGGTTATATCCTTTTTAATCTTGATTTTGTTGAAGGTTATCGGGCTCAGCTCATGGGCATGAATTATAAAAAGGGCAAGCATTTTGACGATGCTGAAGAGATTCTAAATCGTGTTAAAAAATATTGCGAAACCTATATGTCAGGTAAAGCAAATATTCCGGCATACATATACGCTATTTCTGCATTAGAGGAAATCGAACGGAATAAAAAACTGATACAATGGTCGGAAGAATTCAAACGCGAAATTACTGGTCAGAAAACAAATGCACTGGGTAATCAATGGGTGCTGAACGACGAAAAAGACCCACATTTATTTTTCAATTCGCTGGCAGACAGAGCTGGACTAACGATTTATACGGAACCTAACGATTTCTGTTCTGGCGATATAACGACAATAACAAAGCCAGAAGACGAAATAGTTTTTGTAGCTATCGAAATGTTATGCAATGTTCGAAAAGCGTCGTTAATGCCGAGGATAGGCGAGTTACAGTACGGTTTCATACTCGAAGTTATCAACAGAGAAACGGATACACTTATTGGATCGCTAACAGTCCGAATCAGACCTATCGATAAAAAGATAATAGTTATCAGCAAGGATGACAAAAAGACTGAAAGCAGCGAATTGGCACTTCCCGAAAGGAATTTTGCTGCAAGCAACCTGAAACTCCGGCTTGAAAGGCGTTTTGTTGACAAGATGGCGAAGTTTTATCTGGTCATTGACAATTCTGTTGAGGTTGAGATTGACAATGTGCCGAATTATTTGAAAACGCAGGTGCAGGCATCGGGAAATAATACTCTAAATGTCGGTTTGTCATTTATGGGTACGAAAGGCAAGCCGCTAACGTTTGATGTCAACAAAATCAACATCATCCGCCAAATCATCGAATAAAAAATGAAGGAGAAATGATTGATGGATAAAAACTATGATAAATTGATTGGAAGCGTTATCGGAGGAGTTTGTATAGATAGTTTTATCGGTCAAGGTGGTATGGGTATAGTATTTAAAGCTCATTATGTCAAACAAGGTTTTCCGGTTGCATTTAAGATAATAAATTCTGCTATATCTAAAAGTAATTTAGATTCTGTTGAAAGATTCGAAAGAGAAGCTAAATTAGCTATAAAAATAAATAATAAAAATGTTGTAAAAATCTACGATGCTGGAAAAGATAAAGGTTTGCATTATATAACAATGGAACTGATAGAAGGACAATCTTTAGCAACGATTATAGAGGATAAAGAAAGATTACCACTTAAAACAGTTTTTCCTTATTTTATACAGATTTGTAAAGGGTTGATTGAAATTCATAGATTAGGAATAATTCATAGAGATATAAAACCTGAAAATATTATGATTACTCCAAAAGGGGTGGTTAAAATAATGGATTTTGGTCTATCACGTTCTACATGTATAAAAGATAGTTTTATTACGGCTCCTGGTTTAATATTAGGTACTCCATTATATATGCCTGTTGAACAGTGGCAGCAAGGTGAGGATAATGCTTTAGAACTTGATACTCGGGTTGATATTTATGCGTTAGGTGTAACTTTATTTTATGCTTTAACGGGTGAATTTTTATATAATGCTAAAACACCACTTGGAATCTGGGATAGTATTTGTTTGGGTAAGCGTAATAATTTTTTTAATATATTTACTCAAGTATGGAATCTTCAGAATTCAGAACGAACTATTAAGCTATCTCAAATCATTGAAAAAATGACTTCAGTAAATCGAGTAAATCGTTATTTCGATATAGAATCAGTTGAAATGGAATTTAGTAAGTTGAAGAAACTTAATTCTGGTGTGAAATCATCACAATTTATGTCTAGTTTAGTGAGTTCAAAATCAATAAGTTTAAGGAATTCGTTAAATAGCTCTCGATTGAAACACAGAAATAGTTCTGTTTTTACCAGAGGAAGAGATTTAAAGAAACCCTTTAGTAAAATAGAAGATTCTTTTCCATATGTTAAAGCAAGTACAAATGGTCTTGTTTTAATAGTGATTGGAGTAATTATATTAATAATTATAGGTTTAACATTGAATAATTCTGACAGCAAAAACA
>CAYZQB010000169.1:0-6711 GCA_964480395.1 uncultured Planctomycetia bacterium | reverse complement strand
AAGGAAATCGTCTCTGAGGGAGTTGTCCAGCGCGTCGGCATTCCCGGCACGTTCATAGAACATTATGCGGTCGGCAAAGGTGAGTTCAAGGTCGAACGGGAGTGTGAGGTGCATACAGAAGCGATTCAGCTCATTATTGATACATTGTTGGACTCCGAAAAGGGTGTTATCTCAGATTTGACAAGCATCAAAGGTGTTGGACACAGGATGGTTCATGGCGGTGAGGTTTTTGCGAAATCGGCAATAATTGACGATGAATTTATCGAGACTTTCAAGAAGCTGTCATCCTTAGCACCGTTGCATAATCCGCCGAATTTGATGGGTGTCGAAGCAGCGAAAAAACTCATTCCTGATGCTCCACATTGCGCAATTATGGACACCGCCTGGCACCAGACAATGCCCGAACATGTTTTCATGTATGCGCTGCCGTACCAATGGTATAAAAAATATGGTGTGAGACGTTACGGTTTCCATGGTTCATCTCTGCTTTACTGCTCGAAACGCGCATCCGTCTTGCTTGGCAAAGACCCGTTTGAGACGAATGTCATTATTCTGCATATCGGCAATGGTGCAAGTGCAAATGCGGTTAAAAATGGTATTTCTTACGACACTTCTATGGGTTTAACCCCGCTTGAAGGTCTTGTCATGGGAACTCGCGCAGGTGACCACGACGCAGGCATTGATTTATTTATGATGCGGAACGAAAACATGAACGTAGATGAACTTGACAAAGCACTGAACAAAAATTCAGGACTTCTAGGAGTTACCGAAAAATACTCGGATAGGCGAGACATCGAACTCGCAGCTGAGGATGGTGATGAAAGATGCAAATTGGCAATTGAGCTTGAAGCATATCGGCTGAAAAAGTATGTCGGTGCTTATGCTGCAGCTCTTGGACGTATTGATGCAATTGTATTCACTGCAGGTGTTGGTGAAAAAGGTGCAATTATCCGTAAGAAAACCCTCGAAGGGCTTGAAAACATAGGAATTATTATCGATTCTGAAAAAAATATGCACTCAAAAACTAGACAAGCTGAGACAGATATCACAGGAGTCAACTCAAAAGTCAAGGTTTTTGTGATTCCAACCGACGAGGAAATCGTGTTTGTCGAGGATACAGTCGCTCTGATTGAAGGCAGATATGATGTTCACACCAATTTCAAGTATTCTTTTCAGAGTAAAGATTACAGGAATCCTGCGCGGGATGAAGCATTAATTGAAGAACTCAAGTACAAGCCAGCAATTGCCGACATAATCGCGAAAATCCCTGAAGAAATCGTGTAATTTTGCCACAAAAAAATTTTATGTACGCAAGCAATATATAGGATTGACAAATCTCAAAAATTTTCGACTTGGACTGTAAAGTTCTTTTCGATAGTTAGAACTTTGCCAGCGTCAATTCGGGTAACTTTTTTTCCAGCAACATTGTCGAAATTGCACACAACGATGCCCCTAAGCGGATTATTCTGTGAGTAAATACGTGTGCTACTTTTCGGCGGAACGATTTTATGACGTGGTTTAACCTCGAGTATGCCGAAGTAAGCTTCTTGAAGACCTGAATACGCAAAGGAAATCTCGCCATTGTTAATTATAAAGCTAGATTTTGTGATATTTGCAGGCATATTAATCTTGTTTAGAACTGATTTGACTGATTTCTTCAAGATACCTGCATTGAAATCTTTGTCATTTTCATACTTTTTAACGTCGGTAAGAATCAATCCGAGAATAAGATCTGCATTCGACCAAAATGGCTTGTCTTCAAATAATTCTTTGTTCAGACTTTTTTTAATAACAAGTTTTTCGAAATCTGAAAGTGTCTCAAGTCCCCAGATTATCAAGCCCCATTTACCAAGAATCGATAGCTCAACGCCTTGCTCAGCAATCTGAAAAATAGCTCTGGTTTTAACAATTTTTTCTTCATCCTGATTATTAAGCGTTTTTCTAATATATTTTTCAACATCAGGATATGCATATTCAACACATCCAGTTATCTGAAACGGGTTTACTATGATTTCTGTTAAATGTGGTACCTGTAAAAATAATGCTTCACTCATTTTCTTCACCTTTTACATTACTAATAATATATTAAACTAAATTTCCGGTGAAATTTCAATTTATTAAGGTTTCTGATATGAATTTTGAATTATTGATGCGACGAGCAATTGAATTGGCAACGTTGGGGAAAGGTACAACACATCCTAATCCGCTTGTTGGAGCGTTGATTGTTGATGATACCGGTAAAATCCTTGCGGAAGGTTATCACAAGAAGCAAGGCGAAAATCATGCTGAAGTGAATGCTCTCAAAGAATTACTATCAAAAAATATATCTGCAACTGGTAAGACGATGATTGTTACACTTGAACCATGCAATCATCATGGTAACACTCCGCCTTGCACTGAAGCGATTTTGGATGCGGACATAAAGCGTGTTGTCATTGGCGCAACTGATACGAACCCGAATATTAAGGGTAAAGGTTCGCAAAAGCTCAGGGAAGCGGGTGTTGATGTGATTACCGGCATTCTTGAGCATGATTGCCGGAAACAAAACCGTGCTTACTTCTCACGTATTGAGCGAATAAGACCTTGGATTATCGCAAAATGGGCAATGAGCATCGATGGTAAAATTGCTACGAAAACCGGTGATTCTTCATGGATAACCTGCGATGAATCGCGCAAACTCGCTCGTGAATTAAGAGCTTATGCGGGTTCTGTCCTTGTTGGTGCAGGCACAATTCTGAAAGATGACCCAATGCTGAATTATCGAGGAGAACGAAACCTTAATCAGCCATTGCGCATAATTCTTGACCCAAATGCGAAAATTCATGAAAATCACAAAATATTTCATGTTAATGGTGGTGGTAAAATATTGAGAATCAGGACTCAAACTGCGAACATGTTTACAGAGTCTGATAAAGATTACAGAATCACACCAGCAAATGTCGAAAACATCGAGAATAAAGCCATTTTTGACATAATCATCTCCGATACGCTGTCTATCGAAAAAAAGCTGCCATTGCTGAAAATTTCTGAGATTCTCAGCACTGAATTCGATATATCTGCAGTGCTTGTTGAAGGCGGGTCGAAAACCTTAACAGCCTTTTTCGATGCAGGCTTAATCGACGAAGTAAATGTTTTCATATCACCGAAAATCATTGGAGGTAAAGATGCGTTGACACCAATCTCAGGCAAGGGCATTTCAGATATGTGTGATATTACAAAGATTGAGGAAGTTGAGTACAAAATCATTAGTAATCAGGATGTTTTTCTGAGTGGTTTTCTGAGCAGCGATTTCTTTGCCCAGAGGTAAAATTAAAAAGGACATGCTTTCAAAACATGTCCTTATTCTATATTTTTGATGTTATTGCGATTTTATCTTTTTAATCTCGCCTACGAACATTGCAGTTTTCCAGTCCGGACGATATACACGCGGCTTCATGAGCTTTACACTCCACGAAGTTGTTTCGTCATTATTATTCTTTTTCAAATATTTTGTGTCAAACTTTGTCATTCCAAACTCCAAAGAGTTACTTATTTAAGTATAATTTAGCGTCAAGGTTCTTTTAAATTATGGTGAATCAACGCTTTTTCTAATATAAAATTCCTTAAACAGCAATTAACAAGTATGTTTTGTATCAAGTTCTATATAATTTAACATTTTTGATGTCAGATTTACTTCAGTATTTTAGCAAATTTGGAGTTTTTATGGCTGAAATTTACGTTATACTTGCTAGACCGCAGAAACCACTAAATATCGGGTCAGTTGTCCGACTTGCTAACAATTTTGGTGCATCGGGAGTGCGTTTGACGGGTGTCGATGATTTTGACAGGCATCAAGCGTGTATCACCGCGCCGAACCTTGAAAAACAGGTCAGCGAAGTACAGTGTTTCTCAAATTTTGCAGAAACAATAGCTGATTTAAATCTAACCTTCGGCTTTTCAGCTAGACAACGTAAATATCAAGCCACAATCAAGTATTTGACGCCAAACGAAGCAGCACAGATAGCATTTCAGATGCAGGGTCAAGCACGCAAAATCGGAATCGTTGGTGGCGCAGAGGATTCTGGGCTTTTGAACGAAGAGATAAACCAGCTTGATTATGCGGTTACAATCCCGACTTCGGAGTTTCAGTCCTTGAACCTGGCAATGTCAATGTCGATTGCGCTTTATGAGTTTTATCAGGTGTTTCATAGCGAAAATCTTGACAAAATTAAGCATGATTTCAATGATGAACTTGCGAACCCGGATGAACGGAAGTTGATAGAACATCTAATCGTTGAATATCTTGCGAACATTGATTTTTATAAAGCGGAGAACTCAGATGCGAATTATGTAACGATTTCCCGACTTCTCAAGAAACTGACGCTCACAAAGCAAGAAAACCGCTACCTTCTAGCGATTCTGAAACATCTCATTTACCTGACAAACCAAAAAACAGATATATAATATTATAATTGTTCTACTTTTAATAATATTACAATGTTGTTTACTTTCTATTATCATATTAAATATATTATTATTATATTTATCTGTTTATAATCTATCCTCATTTGTATTAGTTATCCTTATTCTGATAATATTTCTGTTGTCCTTCTTTATCATATACTTAGTATATTCTAATTTTATTTTATTTTTGTAGATACATTTTCTGTTACTATATCATAAAATTGGGTTCATTATTATGAAACTTGCTTCAGCAATTATTTACACTTTAATTCCTGTGTGTTTATTCTAAAAGACTTCATCAAGGTTTTTTGCATTCGTCAAGCGGTCATAAGAAGTGTAGCGAGGGGCCTGTGGTGCTTTCACTTTCCCTTTGTGAACGAGTTTTATTGGTTCGATTTCTTCTGCTGATTCAGCGAAATATACAATGTATTTACTGGTATCTTTATATTGCTCAATTTTTCTCACCTGTGCAATGTGAGTTATTGCAGATTCAGGTGCAACCTGATATACAGCAATGTATTTAATTCTCGGAATCATACTCGAATGAATCCTGATTGCAAACCAGCAATCCTTGGCAATGAAAACCTCTTGAAATCCGTCATCTCTTGCTGGTACAACGATTGTATCAATCTCCGATGGATCAATTATGCTAATTTCCTCAGATAATTCATCTCCAGTCATCGATACATCGCTCAGAAAAGGCTCAAACTGATAAAGATTCTCTCCTTGGAAAGTCGAAAATTTCTGCAATGTAATTATTTCAACAGGGAATTGGAATCTACTTATCAAGATTTTCTCAAGTTCATCGGACAACTCATCAATGATAACCAGTGCATTAAACGCATTCTTTTTGTAAATCATTTTCTCAAGAAGATAATCTACATTCTCAAAACCGTTTTCAACTGCATAAATATGACACAATTGAAAGTAATCGGGGTATTCGTTAAGAGCTTCTTTGAGAATTGTCTTAACTTGTTGCGTGGAAGTTTCAAAGGACAAGGAAAACTCAAGTATCTGAACTGCAATGTGTTTTAATGGGTCGTGCTTTGCCAGCTCATTCTCAACAACATAAATTAAAGGTTCTTTCTTGCTTGTTAGGTCGATCAAGTAACCGTCTGGGATGTTCCTTGTTTTACCTTTAATACCTATTTTCTTTTTTATATCGAGATAAATCCTCGACTTTCCAAACAATGCATCTTTGACAGTTTGGATTGCTTCCTCTAAGTCTGTCTCTTTTTCAAAAGGTTCATTGATAAAAATATTACCTGGTTTCCACAACATAATCTTCCCTCTGATTTAAATTTTAAACATATTTTTACTTTATATTAACAACTTTTATAAATGATAAAACTATAATACTACATTCTTATTTCTTTCCCGACATAATTCAATTTAATGAGATGAATCGTGTTTTGCTCAATCGCGTTACTTCCATATTTCTTTGGAAAATAAAGTTAAGGGGCGTGGCATAAAATTATTATTCGATATTATCGTTCAGATTTGTGTAAGACTTGTTCATGAAAATTTAGCGAAACCACAGACGCAGCAGAAGCTTTGTTGAATATTTCGTGATTGATGAAAGGACAAAGATTGCGTAAAGCTGGGCGAAATTGGATGATTTTTTTCATACCGCTTCTCTATTTTCATGCACCATTTTCTTCATGAAAATATAATCGCAAATTCAAATCAGTTATAATGTTTATTATTATTCTGATATTTTTTATTTTATTTCTTTACATCATTTAATAAAAATTTTTATATTTTATATATTATCATTTATATATTGTTACTAATAATTTATATAGAATATATTATAATTTATAAAATAGAAAAGTCAAAAATTCCCTCTTCCGATAATTCCCCTTATGGGTAATTGAGAGAATCAGCAATCGGATTTCAAGCACCTTCAGCGTGGATTTTCTGCACTTTTAGACTTAATGAACTCATGAAACCGTGGAATTCAAGCAAAAATCGGTGTTTACACACGTGCAAACGTGAATTCGTGCAAATCTTCAATCACATCTGTGTAAATTTGAATCATGACTGAGCGGTTATTTCTCGACAAGCAATACAGGTAGGTATGGGCAATTGTTGAGCTGAATGTATTCACTACAAAAAAAATATTTTTGATGTAGCAATTGCATTGTCCTCTAAATGTTGATAACTATGGGAATTCGAGGACATAGCGAAATTAAGCCAGAGTTGCCCCTAAAATCAATCCTTCTCATATTTAATATAAATACATTCTCATACTTTATAAATTAAATT
>CAYZQB010000168.1:0-6751 GCA_964480395.1 uncultured Planctomycetia bacterium | reverse complement strand
GATTTCTGCTAAATCCTGTGGTCATCATGATTATGAAGTTTCGTTTGAGACCGATAAATTCAAAGATTCTGAGCAGAAGAAGATTTTTGTTGCACCTGTTGGAATGCCAAATGTAACAACTGTAAAAGGTTCAGTAAAAGGCAAAGGTTCTTTGACTGCGAATCTGAATGTTGCTGAAAATGCTGATTATCAAGTTGCAAACATCAATATTTCGCTGCCGAATGTTTTCCCAGCAATTCAGGCATGGTGGGCGTATGATGTGAGTCCAAGATTTTCGCCTTGGATGAATGCAGCATCGGTGATTATGAATGCTGCCATGCTCGATTATCTGCGCAAAACTGAGGGTAGTGCCGATAAAATCAACCTTATCAAGCAAAAACTATATCAGGGAGCAAGCATTCTCGCAGCAACGCAGATGAAAAATGGTGCCTGGGGTTGGTGGTTCCTTGCGGATGCGACAGCACCAGACAACAGAGGGGTTGTCGGTGGTGAGAACCTGTATTACACGGTTTATGTTTTACGTGCTCTTGCAGAGCTTCGACGAGCAGACTTCCCTGTTGATAACAATGTAATGTTAAAAGCAATTGAATATATTCTGAGTAAGCGTGATAAAAACGGACTCTGGGCTTCAAAAGGAGCATATTTCTGGGAAACTTTCAATGAAGCGACTGATTGGGCACTTTCCGCAGAGATTTTCGAAGTTTTAACGCTTGCCAGATTGCGCATACCCGAAGCAACGAAGTATGATGCTGAATTAACAAAGCTAAAGGACATAATGCTTGCATTGCTTGCGAAAAAGACTGATGAGCCGATGACAATTTCCGCTGCGATACAGGGAATGATTTATTTCACACAGATCCAAGGTAAACAGGTTGAAAAAGAAGTTATTCAACAGTACATCGATTATCTGATAGAACTCAAACGTACCGGTTATTGGGAGCCGCATTGGTATCACGCATATGGCGGAACGGTTGAGTTGAATGCGCGTATTTTGGAACTTCTATCGGATTATGACTCAGAAAAATATGACGCATATTTACGCGAAGGAATCACATATCTGATGTCAACTCAAGAGGCATGGGGTGCATGGCACAACGAGATTGGAACTGCGAATGCAATTCGTGCGCTCTTAAAAACTGCTTCATTCAATGAAGAATCCGATGATGCATACATAACAATCAAAATTAATGGCGAGATATTTAGCAAAATCAAGGTTGATAAAGCTGACCCATTCCTTTCAGCAGCAAAACTTCGATATATCGAGATTACAAAGCATCTGAAAACAGGGAAAAATGACATAACAGTTGAATATTCGGGCAATCTAACGGCATCAGTGATGGTTGAGCTGAAGCAATGGGGTGTAAAAAACGAGGTTCTTACAACAAAGGTGAAAGTAACTCGTGAATTGCCGGCAAAAGCAAACATAGGTCAGCCGGTTACAGTTAAAACAACGATTAAAACCGAAAAACTGATACCGATGCTCGTTTTGCGCGATACAATCCCGTCAAATGCAGCAATTGATGCTGAAAGCCTTATTAAACTGCGCAAAGAAGGCAAAATCGCTGATTTTCGTATCAATGGAAATACTCTCGAACTTACACTCGTGAAAGTCTCAGGTGAGTTCACGTTTGAATACACAATTAAGGGTATGTACATTGGTTTTGCAAAGTATGAAGGCATGCGGATAATGAATCCTGGAAATAACATGCTCATTGCCAAGACTGAGACATCGGAATTCGTTGTCGAATAAATTTATGTCAAGGTTTACATATCCTCGTCTGATATGCGGTGGTTTTATTTTGCTGATGTTACGCTTCTCGACGCCAAAAAATAAAGGAAAATAAGCGCATTGAAGAACACAAGGATAGCAATCGGAATAATCTCAGAATTTTCAAGGGCGATGTATTTTTCAATTGAAGTGCTACCGAGACAGCACCCAAGCGTGATAAATTCAAGCCCGATAAAGGTCTTAATCGTGCTTTTTCCACTCAATATGCTGAACACACCAAGAGAAATAAGAAACGAGCCAATAAGAATTGCGTAAAATGGTGAAATCATTAAGCTTGAAAGACCTCCTGCTTCTGAGATTCAATTGATTCGGATTTGTCGTTTAGAAGATTTTTTAGTGATTTCTTCAGCACAGAGCGAGCGATGTTAAAGCTGCTGAAAACCTCAACATTCAACGATTTAAGATCGATTTTCTCATCAGCAAAGTGTTTTTCGCATTCAATCCCAGTACCAGTTCGAATGAGAATTTCACCAAACAGCTCAAGACTTTTCGCAGTAAGAATTGAATAAGCACTATCAGTAACCAGCCAGCATTTCTTCAAATTTATGTTGAATCTATCCGCTGCCTGCAGAAAAACACTGGCATCAGGTTTATATTTTCCGAATTTCACATTTTTTTTCGTATTCATACATTCATCGCAGAAATACAAAGCATCTGTTTTTGCTGAATTTCGAATAAGTTTCCGTTTAAACTCTTTCTCTAACACTGATTTATTGATGATATTATTGCTGTAGTATTCTTTTGGCAATTTTAATATGGATATTACTGGTATCGATAACGAATTTATCTCTGAAAGTGCCTTCCCGGCTGATCTGATTAATCTTACGCTTTCAATATTCTCACTTGATTCCATATCCCGAATCAAAACTCTGTCAATGTCAATAAACAATGCAGGAGTTTTCATATTTCCTCCGAAGGCGAAAAAAAATCAAATATTAGTGAACACAAAAGGTCAATTATCAATAACTTTGCTGAAATCTGAAATGACTATGTTCTACTACGCTGAATTAGTATTTAATACACGAAAATAAGGTTTTTTAAATATGTGTTCATTATTATTGTGTGTTTTACAAACTTTTATTGGGTCATAGCGTTTAACAATACAGAAGAAACATTCGAGGTAAAGAATGAATGAAAAATATATGAGTGTCTGGATTTGGCTTATAAATGGAATCATCGCTGTTACGACGATTCTTATCATGAATAATTTTCTCATTAACCCAAAAAACAATTGGACATTAAAAATTAATCAGATACCAAATATCCGAATCCCAAGCTGGCACGTTGACGAAATTAAAATCCCGGTCAAAGGTGCAACAGTGTTCGGTCGAAATGTGAATGACCCGTTATGGAAAACAATCGGTAAATTGCACTTGAATCAACTTGATCTACCGCCGATGCCTGAACCAATAGTGATTGTTGATCCACCAACAGATGTCGATGTTAAAGAGCCTACTAAAGAGGAAGCATTTGCAGACCTTCAAAAAAAACTTATATTGAAAGCTGTTGTATCTCCGTACACAGCAGAAGCGCAGATAGTCGATACCGGCATGGAATTTATCATTGTTCCGTATTCTCGTTTACAACCTGAAAAAAAGGATGATATTCTGCTTTCTGAAGAATACAACATTTATGACGATTTAACAGAAATCGGCTTGCCTGCAAAATGTGTTCGAATTACTGAAAACTTTGTCGTTTTCGATTACATGTTCAGCAATTCAAAATACACCAAAGAATTTCGTTTGTTACTTCCAATCGGTGAAATTGTTCCGGGTTCGTATGAGGAATTTGAAGACAAATATGGTACAGGCGATGACAGCACGAATGGTGATATCGTTTCAAACGGTAATAACAACGACAACAACAATAAAACCAATGGAAGTTTTAATGAATCGACAAAAACAGATAAAAACGGCAATATTATAATCAATCGAAAAGAATTTGATGATTTCATAAAAAATCCTGATATAGAACTGGCTGGTTTGGGGTTGAAATCGGTTTACAATCCCAAAACAGGTAAATCGGAAGGTGTAAAAGTTACAAAAGAACCAACAAGTTCGCTTGCAAAGAAATATGATGTTAAAAAAGGTGATGTAATAATCTCAATCAATAATTATAAAGTCAGCACAATTTCTGAAGCGAAAGAATGGGCAAAGAAAAATGATAAGGAATCGGTTTATACTGTAGTTTATATGCGAAACGGTCAAACGATGGTGAAAAGTATTGTCCCACCTAAGAAATAATTCTATATTTCAATTAAATTGTACAATTTATTAAAATTTAGTTGATGTTTGCGTTATTAATTGTATGTATATTTTTTCTCAGTTGCGGATTTCCGCAGCTATTTTCTTTTACAATCCCTTATAAACACAAAAAATCGCAGACTCCCCCAAAATGTCTGTGAGAAAACGGGAGAAAAATGACGGAAGAACTGAAGACAACGAATCTAGCGGATATGCTGGTTGAATCAGGAGTGCATTTTGGTCACCGCGTAGCGAACTGGAATCCGAAAATGAATGGTTACATTTTCGGTAAACGCAACAAAATTCATATTATTAATATCAGGGAAACAATTAAGGGCATTATCCGCGCACAGCACCTGCTTAAAGGTTTTGTCGCTGACGGTAAAATTAATGTTCTGTTTGTCGGTACAAAGCGTCAGGCGAAAGAAACTGTATGCCAAATAGGGATTGAGAATTCACTACCCTATGTTTCTGAACGCTGGCTTGGTGGTACATTAACAAATTTTGGAGTTGTTAGATCAAGGCTCAAAAGACTTGAAGAGCTTGAAGAACTTGAGAAAACAGGCATTATCGAGGATTATCCGAAGAAACAGCAAGTAAGACTTCGCAGGGAATTACACAAGATTCTGCGAAATCTCGGTGGTATCCGAAATATGGACAAAATGCCTGATATTATGGTCATTGTTGACTCGCATATGGAAAAAAACGCTATCAACGAGGCAAATCAGCTCAATATTCCGACAATTGGTATAGTTGATACAGATTCTGATCCCGACTTGCTCGATATTATTGTACCTGCAAACGATGATTCTTTCAGGTCAATCGAAATTATTCTTGGACTTTTTGCAGATGCAATTAAAGATGGAATGAAGGAATACAAAGGCAAAGTCGGTGCTCAAGCAAAGATCAGAGAAGAAGTTGCTCCTGCAGTACGTAGAGACATTGCCAAAATACCGAGAACAGCTATAAGGAAAACAAAAACTGTCGAAGTGAAAAAAGACGAACCGACAATAACAGCGAAACCTGTTGAAGAAAAACCAGTAGCAGATAAACCTTTGAGACTGAAGAAGAAGAAAATCTTCGTAAGTGATAAAAAGGATGAAGTGAAAAAAGACGCTGAACCGAAATCTGAACTTTCGAAAGAGCCGGTTGACAAAGTTAAAACAGAAAAGTTGCCCGAACAGTTGAAAGAACCTGCAGATAAAGTTAATACTGATACAGAAACTGATAAATCGGACAAAAAATAAAATCAAATACTTATATTCTTAAGGAGTCATAACATGACAGAGCAAATTCCAGCAAAGCTCGTCAAAGAATTACGTGATATTACAGGCGCGAAGATGATGGACTGTAAACGTGCGTTGCAAGATGCAAATGGAGATTTGAGCAAGGCTCAGGATGTGCTTCGAAAAAAGGGACAGGCAGATGCGAAGAAACGCTCAGGAAAATCTGCAAAACAGGGTGTTATCAGCACTTATATTCATGGAAATAAGATCGGTGTTATGGCGGAAATGAATTGCGAAACTGATTTTGTAGCGAGAAACGATGAATTCCATGAAACACTTCGTGATATTTGTATGCACATCGCTGCCTCTAATCCAACGTTTATCAGCCGAGATGAAGTTCCAGAAGATATCATTGAGAAAGAAAAGGAAGTATATAGAGCACAGATTAAAAACAAACCCGATAATGTTGTCGAAAAGATTGTCGAAGGCAAAGTTAATTCTTTCTTCAAGGATGTCTGCCTGCTTGAACAACCTTTTGTTAAAAACGATAAATTAACTGTTGGTGAAGTTGTTACCCAGCTTAATGCAAAAATTGGTGAAAATATCGTTTTCTCCAGATTTGTTCGGTGGGAATTGGGTGGAGCTGCAAAAGATTAAAAGTAAAATTAATACGAATTCCGCTGGCTTATTTGTCAGCGGTTTTTTTATTGCATATTCAATATTATCTGATTAAATCAATCTGGTTTAATATTCTGACTACGAAAAGCAATTTATATGATAATTAAGATTAATAGTGCAGGTTTGCTGGGTATTGACGCCCTTCCTATGGAAATCGAAATCGATGCTGCACCCGGTATTGTTTGCATGCTCATTGTCGGTCTGCCGGATAAATCCATCAACGAAGCGAAAGAACGCGTACGCTCTGCAATCATCAATTCTGGATACAATTTTCCGAATAAACGTATTACAGTGAATCTTGCACCTGCGGATATTAAAAAAGAAGGACCAGCATACGATTTACCTATTGCAATTGGAACTCTGGCATGTGATGGAATAATAAACAAGGAAAGATTATCGAGCACAGCGATTATCGGTGAACTTGCACTTGACGGCAGAATACGACCGATTAAAGGCTCGCTGCCTATCGCGCTGAAACTCAAGGAACAAGGCATTCCGACTCTTATGTTACCGGTTGAAAACGCAGAAGAAGCAGCGATTATAGAAGGTTTGGACGTAATACCAGTGTCCCATTTAACTGAAGCTGTAGGATTTTTAAACGATAATCTTGAAATTAAACCTTTAGACATCTCAATTGAGAATCTGTGTGCAAGACAGATTGATGAGTCGCATGATTTTGCAGATGTAAAGGGGCAGGACACAGCGAAACGGGCACTCGAAATAGCTGCTGCTGGCGGGCACAATATGCTCATGATTGGTCCTCCAGGTTCCGGAAAAACAATGCTTTCACGCAGAATGCCCTCAATTTTACCGGA
>CAYZQB010000167.1:0-6768 GCA_964480395.1 uncultured Planctomycetia bacterium | reverse complement strand
ATTCATCATCAATATCAACAGGTAGGGATGCCTGTTCCACTACTACCTGAAACTTTTGTTACACAGTATTAGTAACTTATTCGCTTTTCGAAGCGATGTAAATTCAACGATGATTAATTGTTGTATTCTGCTTTAAGTTCTGCCATTGTGGTTTTGATTCTCTTCGCCCATTTTTCTTCGACCATTTTCTTTCTGCGATCGTATAGTTCTTTCAAAATCGCTGCATTCGGCGCGGGTGCATCCTTGTAATAAACGCATCTGAAACCGATTGCGAAGTCTGCTTTTGATGTATCAACACCGGTTCGGTACGTGAACTTGAGAAGTGGGAGTTTTTCTTGAGCATTCAGATCTCCCGCATTTATTCGTGCTGCTCTCATCGTCGGTTCGATGCCATATTTAGCAATTTCTTCTTCGGTTGCACCGCCTGTGTAAAAGATTTTGAATTCAGCAAGATTTTCAGCATCAGTAATCATATTAATATCGCGAAGGTAAACATAAAGCTTGTTCACGAAAGGATCGAAGCACCATTCACCGACATTCCCTGCCATATCATATACTCCGAAGCCGTTTATCTTCGGCACGTGATATTCAATTTTATCCTTTGTAACCTTCGGATTCGGATCATAAGGTTTGGTTATACCGGGATAATATCCGTATTTTGAGAGGATTTCGCGGTCATCAGCATCGTCTGCAGCTTTCAAATCGCTGGTTTTATTTCCCCAAGGATAAAGATGTCCCTCTGTGCCGCGTGCTGCGATTTCCCATTCAATCTCTGTGGGCAGATTCCCTTTATTCGGGTCGAGTCCGTTTGCCCAGGCGCAATATGCATATGCTGTCCACCAGCTGATTTTGTAAGCAGCCGGATCATTTTCCCAAGTCGCATCAACCGAGTGTCTGATGTCAGCAGGTTGGTCAGGATGATTGAAAATTGCAGGATCAATGACCGCAGCTTGATCCAGGTATGTTTTAGAAAGCGATGCACTTTTGTAATAGTATTTCTTCGCATCGTCATCAAGTGAGTCCTGCCAAGTATTCAAGTTATCAATATACTTTGTAAAATTGCGAAGCTGACCAATAGTAATTTCTTTTTGACTGATATAGAAATCATTGATTTTAACTTCAATTTCAGGTGTTTCAACCTGTCTGGGGTCATTTTCAGCATTATAACCGACTCGATACGAACCAGCTGGGATTTTCACGAACTGTGTTTCGTCGCGAATTTCAAGCATTTTCTTTTTCTGGTCATATGCATTCGGTATCGCAATGTCAGAATTAATTTTCCTAAGCCAGAGAAACATTGTACTGCCTTTTTCGTTGTAATCGAAAATTTCCTGTGCACCCTTGTCTGTAAATGTGATTGATGAAGGGATTGCTTGCTTCGGTGTAAGGTTAGGTTTCTGCGGTTCTTTTTTGTTAAATACGAAAAATGCGATGGCAGCAACGATTCCAATAAAACCTAGAAATAATCCGATTTTGGAGAGCATACCACCGGATTGTTTTCTGCTGACCCTTGATCCCGCAGAGATTTTATCTTTGCTGACTTTCTTTTCAGTTTTTTGAATCTTGATTCCGGATAATCTTCTTTTTTGTTTGACTTTCTGGACTTTAAGCTTAATTTTTGATGCTTTTCCTGCAACTTTCACGCCGTTTTTCATCTTTGCTTTTGGTTTTGAAACTGTAGATGCAGGTCTGAGATTGGGTTTCGGTTTTGTTGATTTCTGGACTGCAACCTGTTTCGGTTGAGCTGCTGGTGCTGCAGGTGCTTGCACTTGTTGAGGTGCTTGAGGTGGAGGAGCTGTAACGGGTGCGCCAAGTGTAACACCACCCTGAGCATCTATTACAAGTATCGATGAACATTGAGGACATTTAATTTTTTTACCGAAAAATGTCGGGGGTATCTGCATCTTCTTGCTACAACTGGGGCATTGGATGATTTTGTTTTCCATGAACAATCCTTAAATGAGATTTGAATATGATATTTGAGCAAACTTTGAATTCTATCATTTAAACAACTATTTATCAGCATTTCAATTTTATTCAAACAATTCTTGGCTTCTCACTACAAAACTTCTTTTTTAAGAATGTGGTTAAATGGTATTCAGCGAAGATTCACATAATTTTTATGTTGTCATTTGCCATCAATCGCATTTAACATGTTTTCTAAACGAACCAGTTTTGAATCGGTTCTAAGCAAGTTTTTTTTGACACATCGAAAGTGTAGTCGTTTTAAAATCATGATTTACTCGAAAAAAACATGGAAATGAAGAATAAAATACATTATGCCGGATTTACGCTGGTAGAACTCATGGTCGTTATCCTTATCATGGGTATCGCAGTAATGATTGTTGCCGCGAATTTCGGTGATTTGATTCCAAACGAACGTATCAGGGCGGAAGCACGCGCAATCGGCAACTTGATTGAACTTGCACGTGCTGAAGCAGCAATGAAAGGTGTAAACTACGGAATTGTTTACGATCTCGATAAAAACGCATTTTGGCTTCTTGTACCTGAAATCGAAGGTGACGAACTCTCATATTACGACAACGATGAAGATTACGGCGATGAAGAAGAAGAGGAAATCAGGAAGAAATTGTTTTACAGACAGCTTCACGAAGATGTTGAGTTTGAGGATATTCAAGTCGGCGAGAAATCGGGCATTACCGACGATATAGTCAGGATTGAGATTTCACCTTTGGGTATTGCATCGGGACATATCGTTCATCTGAAAGAGAAGAAAAAAACGGATGACATCAATGAGAAGCAACTATCAATAGAGTTAAACGCTCTGACCGCGCTTGTTTCATATTTTGATGGTTACAAGGAATTCAAGGAAGTTATCGACTATGAGGAATAAAAGGATGCGATTAAATAAGGGATTAAGTTTGATTGAATGTGCGCTGGCGGTTTTAATTGCCGGCACTGCGATTGTTACGGTTCTTGAAATAAGTACAAATACAATTCGGACTGCGATTGCATCGTCGGACAACCGGCTTGCTGGGCTTTTAGCATCTGAACTTATGGCGATAGAAGTAGCAAGTGCTTATGAAATCGCTGAAAGTCCAAAGGTTGACGGGGAAACACAAAGCTCCGGTGAGCAGGATGTTGATACTGAAAGATACGGCGAGCAGTATAAAGATTTTCGATACTCGGTGACTAAAACTTACCAAGAAATCGATATTGAAACTGAATTGTCTGACGATGCTGAGGAAGAAGAATATCCTGTTGACGAAGATGAAGAGGAGGAACTGCCGGTTGTCAAGGTTATACGAATTAAAGTGGAAATAATATATCCGCCCGTTCTAGGCGAAAAAGAACCGGGTAAGCTAACGGTTGAAACGTATATTCAGCCACCGCAGATAAGCTTAAATGCAGAAGCTGAAAGCAATCAGGGGAGTTAAATATGATAGAAAACTCTGGGAAATCAGGGCTAACGTTGATTGAGATCATAATCGCTATTACGATAACGACGCTTATCATGGGATTTGTCGGGGGGGTTGTTCTCAACGTTATAAACCAGCGTGATGAAGTTGAAGCCAGCTCGGTTGCGCAGAAGATTGGACCGGCGATATTGAATCTGATTGCGCGGGATTTGGAAGCGACTTTTGTATATCAGCTTGATGATTTGAAGAAGCAGGAAGCCAAGAATACTGCAGAAGCTGAAGCAGAAGCAAACGGCGGTACAGGTGGAACAGGTGGAACAACAGGCGATGAAACAACCTCAGCAGAGGAGATGGAAGTCAACTATTTTGTTGGTGAAGACCATGGAGACGAAGAGGATGCGTATGATTCACTGCATTTTGTAACATCCCTTGACAGCAAGCTGAGAATCGGCAACAAGCAATCGGACATCGTTGAAGTGGGCTATTATCTGGTGAAGAACGATGAGGGTGAATTGTACACACTTTATCGACGCGAGGATTTTTTCATTGATACTGACCCGGTGGATGGCGGCAAAGCAATCAAGATTTATGACAAGGTGAAAGCGCTTGACATTCGGTATTATGAGCAACCTACGAACGAGTCGGAATATCAGGCATTGGCTGATGGCAGTGCGGAATACAAATTTGAATGGGATAATACGCTTGAGAACGGGATTCCGTACGCGGTTGAGGTGAGTGTATGGATAGATCTAACAGAGGATAGAGTTGCAAAGAAGAATCCGCAATATGCCAAGGTTTACAAGTTCCGCACGCTGGTGCAGCTTCCCTCATATCCTAAAAAAGAGCAGTTGACCGAAGATGAAAACACCAATCCTCGATAGTTGTTAGTAAAAAGAAAATGATACATAGATGTTTGATTCATATGATTAAGCATTTAAACATTAAAAATAAAATTTTGAATCATTTATGTTTTTGTGAAATGTATTTTGTGTTCATTTTTTTTCCAAATGTAGTTATATTTCCAACTTTCTGAGGATACAATATAAAGGTTTCTTTAAAATTAGCTACAATTGGAGTTGAAGATACTAAAATTTTGTGCGGGTTAGATTTAATAAATGATTGTTCACTAATTGAACTATAAATTTCTTTTTCCAATACATTACTTTGGATTGATAACACCCAATAAGCTCTGCAACTTCGCAGGTTGTTTTATTTTCTTTCAACCAGATGATCATTAAAATTCTTTCACGAACATTTGCGTCTTATTAAATTTTATAAATCTGTCATAATTCTTGTGTAATCATCGTAATTACTCTAATTAAAAGAAAAAATTACTAATTCGAACAAAATCCAAAATTCTTAATCTTTTTCTTATGTCCTTTACTATAGATAGAGGAAATTGTATTAACAGTAAATGTGATTTTGCTTTATCGTGCAAAAAAATCCAATATGTAAAATTTACGATTCATGCAGAATTTTCGTTAAAAAGCAATCATAATCCCCAGCAGAAGTCTTACTATCAGACATCCCAAAATCCTCACCAAAATCCACAGTTAAAGAAAATCCTCCTGCAAGGAAAATATTTCCTGCAGAATCACTTGCTAACGAAGCTCCCCAATCAGCGCCGGAACCACCAATTTGTTTTGTCCAAGTGTAATTTCCGTTTGTAGTAAGTTTTATTAAAAAAATATCAGAATCACCCTTAGATGTTTTAACATCGGATTCACCAAAATCATCACCAAAATCAACTGAACTTTCAAATGAACCCGTTAAATAAACATTCCCTGAATTATCTGCTAATATAGAATTCCGAGGGGATTCACTTGAAGTTCCACCGAATTGTTTGGTCCAGCCGTATGATCCATTGGCATTTATCTTGGTAATAAAAATATCATAACTACCGTTAGTCGTTTTATTATCAGTAACTCCAAAATCCAATCCAAAATTCACAGTATTATCAAAACTTCCAGTTACATATATATTTCCAGAAGAATCGATTGTAATTGCATAACCAACATCATTTCGGATTCCACCCATTCGCTTTGTCCAGCCATATGATCCGTTAGGGTAAATTTTTGTTACAAAAATATCATGGATTCCAGCATCAGTTTTAATATCACTAACTCCGAAATCGGAGCCGAAATCAACAGTTCCTGCAAAACTTCCAGTTAGATATATGTTTCCGCTTGAATCTGTAACAACTGAATTACCACCTACCCGAATGCTACTGAAACATTTTGTCCAGCCGTAAGTTCCACTAGAATTAATCTTGGTTATATATGCACCCCAGTTTCCAGTGGCTGTTTTTACATCGGATACACCAAAATCCGCACCAAAATCGATTGAGCCTCTAAAAACACCCGTTACATAAACATTGCCGGATGAATCTGTTGTGATTGAATTACCAGTTTCATAGGAATCGCTACTAACCAAGTTCTTAGTCCAAGCATATGTGCCATTGGTGTTAATTTTTATTACAAATATGTCTGCCATTCCTGCAGAAATTTTTGTGTCAGTGGCTCCAAAATCAGCACCAAAATTGACTGTATACCAAAACTCACCAGTTATATATACATTACCAGAAGAATCAGTTGTTATTGAATTGCCATAATCTCGACCATTCCCACCTATTCGTTTCGTCCAACCGTATGTGTAATTGGCATTAATTTTTGTAACAAATACATCAAATAATCCAGCTGAAGTTTTTACGTCTGTTACTCCAAAATCCGCCCCAAAATCAACAGTTCCTTCAAAACATCCAGTTAGATATATGTTTCCGTTTGAATCAATAGTAACAGCTTCTGCCCAATCAGAAGCTGCTCCTCCCAATCGTTTTGTCCAGCCGTAAATTTTCGAAATTGCTTCAAGTGTAAATGTGTAAGGATTTTCATCCAGGTCGTTGTTTTCGATTGAAACTGTTACGCTGAAAGTAGATTCAATTGTTGGTGAGAATGTAATTCCGAAAGATGTTGAATTTCCATAAGCGACTTGTGATGATGTTGATGCTTGGTCAATAACGAACATAGATGAATTTGTACCAGATATTTGAATTTTTGGTGAACCTGTAAGTTTCAAGTTGCCGATATCAAGATTTTCGATGGTGAAAATTATTTTCAAACTCGAACTTCCAACATTTACACTTCCGAAATCGTAACTGCCTGTGCCGGATGGAATGTTGTCTGCGCCTTGTTTTACGTTGATTTCAGGTGCGATTCCTGTGCCTGTGATTGTGAAAGTGTACGGATTCTCATCATAATCGTTGCTTGCAATGAATATTGTTGCAGATTTCACGCTGATACCCGTCGGGATGAATGTGATTGTAAAAGTTGTTGTATTTCCGAATGTAACTGGAGTATTTGTCGATGTTTCATCGATTGTGAACATTGCA
>CAYZQB010000166.1:3217-6915 GCA_964480395.1 uncultured Planctomycetia bacterium | reverse complement strand
TGGTTAACTGAAAGTTATGCACTGGGTATTGATTTTACAGAATTTGGGAACAACAAAACTTGATTATTTGAAGATATCATGGGGTTTTGTGCTTTATCCGATGGTTATTTCAGTAATTATCGTTCTAATAACGTTTTATGCCTTTAATTACAAGGTCTGGATTAAAATCGGTGATTACAATATCTTTTCGAACTTGGAATTCTTTACAT
This sequence comes from uncultured Planctomycetia bacterium, assembly GCA_964480395.1. GTDB lineage: Bacteria > Planctomycetota > UBA8742 > SKZP01 > CAYZQB01 > CAYZQB01. Next base: position 6,706 of record CAYZQB010000166.1, on the reverse strand, counting down.
TTCTCAATTGGTTCGTGTATTTGCTGTCAATCTTCATCGGGTGGTGGTTGATAGTGTATCTTTCAATGATTAATAACACTTCAGCAGCAAGTATCCAAGATCATGCTGAATTCATCAAGAGCATTGTATATCCCGACAAAATCTTTTCACAAAGTCGAAATACTATCCACCGAGCGAAATCAGCACTTTTCAAGCTTCTGAAAAAAGACCACTAGACAGTGTAACATTAATTCTACGACATCTTTGGTGAGTCAGGCAACTTGCCTGACTCATTCAGCATCATCATTGACAGGCTAGGAAGCCTGTCCTACCAATATTTGAAATTTCTGTTACACTGACCACTAGATTGAAAAATACAGTATAACTTAAAATTTGATTCGGAAAACTTTTCAATATATCAGTTATTATTCAGTTTTTGTAACCGGAACGGTTAATTCTGTCTTGATTTCCTCAGGTTTTACATTATTCGGATTGTTGTGATAGATTGACATTGCAGGACCTGCTGGCGTGTAACCCATTTTTGCGATTTTGGCATAAAGCACAGAATAAAGCTTGCCTTCAGTTTCTTCATATGGTCCAAGAGCAATATGCGATGCAACTTTCGTATATTTCCATTCCTTCAATTTCAACGGTTCTTGCACTTTCGCATCGCCGATAACCTTGATACCCACTTCCCATTTCCATTCTTCTTCAGCCATCGATGGGTCGCCGTAATATACTCCAAACATCAGCATCCCAGCTGGTTTAATCTGTTGTTTGCCAACTTCCGTCCAAAAATTAGAGATGGTTTTTTCCATTTTATCGAAACTGCCGGTTTCCTCGACACAGACATAACTAAATGCTTCGATGTCCAGGATTTTAACTTCGATGTCAGGCACAGTTTCATCGGTCATGCCATTTGTGTTATCGATGGCGTTTTCATCCGGTTTGGTTTGATTTTCCTCAGCACTACCTTTACAACCTGCAAAAAAAGCAACGCCTACAACCAACACAACCAATAAAATTAGCTTTTTCATAATCTCCTCCATACACACGTGTGAAAAAAAACAAATAAATGTAAATTACCAAAAATCAATATGTAATTTTGAATTCATATAGAGAATAATCATCATATTTGTTTTCATTTTTTTCTGAAAAGATAAGTTTGCATATCCCATTTTTTTTCCATTTATTAAACAATTCCTCACTACCAAGAAACTTAGTTGCAGCATCATCTGAAGCTAAGTGATTAATGATGATAATTTTGATTTTGTCTATCTGCTTTGATGTTAGTTTTGCTTCTGTCACAACAATTATTATCAGTTTTTTTTCAAGATTTGTTATGTCCTGATTATAATGCCAGTCAATTTCATCAATTTCCCCACCTTTTATAAGTTTTATCTCGGATGTACTTGGCTTGTCATTAGAATTAGTTTTTGAATCATCCTTGTTGTCTAAACCAAGAGTTTTATAAAGATTCAGGTCAATACCCATGCTGTAAAACCTTGAACCTGTATTATGCTGCCAGAATTTGTTCTCACCTGCTTGAATATTCGCTCCTTTTTTATCCTTGCGAGGAGTATTCGAATACGTGTCAGTTCCTGCTGTGTCAATGAAAACACCAATTGTCTTCATTTCGTCGCGAAAATTTCCGAATTTCTCATAAATCGCTGAAGAACCCATCGGCGGGTCTGCAGGATATGACTCAGTTTGGTCGCTTGTGTAAACATCATTTCCGCACCTGTCCCAGAAAACTGCAATGCTGTTGAGGTCACCAGCACCAGCACACCGGTTTCTCAGGAAATATTCGTCGTTGCCTTCACCGTCGATGAAAAATCCAATGCTTCCGTCACGTGCGCATGCTTGATACTGGCATTTAGTGCTTTCGTTGCCGATGTTATATTTATCATTCCCTTTGAGATCGACGCAGGAGCCAAGTGCGAAATGCGGTGCGCTGCCCAAGCTGTACCATACACAACGGTAAGAATCATTTCCTCCTCTGTCTTCAAGAAAGCCCAATGCCCACCAGTATCCTGCACCCTGCGAATAAATATTGCCGTAATAAATGTCATCGCCGTCACCTTCAACAAGAAAACCAATTCCACCCGCTAAACTGTGTCCGTCGCCAAAGTCAGCCCGTCTGCCAAATGCTGTTCCTTGTGCAAACGAAATTGGCAAGTTACCGAAAGGCGCGGAAAGTCTCGCAGTATCAGATGCTTTGTATTCATCGTTTCCACGCACATCAAGAATTGAGCCAACACCCAAAGTCGAACCGAAACCTTGTGATTCTGTTCCGCAGAAATAATAATCGTTGCCGGAAAGGTCGATGAGAATTGCAGAACCCATATGCGCAGCACCCTGACCGTTGGAATATTCCGTATTATATTTGTCATTGCCCGTAAAATCCTTCAAAATTGCAGAGCCATAACATGCGCTTGATAATCCTGATGTATGACAGGTGTAAGAATCATCGCCAGCAAGGTCATACATAGCACTTATGCCGAAAAGTCCACAACCAAGCTGGGCTTTCCCTTTGCCGCCATCATAAACATCGTTTCCGCCAAGGTCAAAAATTGCACCAACTGGTGATTGTAAACTCAAAGGTGTTGCTTTTCTCCCTGTGTATTTATCATTTCCATCAATATCAATTATTAGTGATGCGTTTTCTGATATTTCATCATTTCCTTTATCGTAAATGCAGACTTTACCCATTGTTGTATTAAGAATTAAAGGTTTCTGGGGCATTTCCTTTGCGCCTGGTATGTATTTTAGTGCAGCTAATGAATATTCATCGATAGCTGCATCTACAAATGTGAAATACAAGATTGTTCCGTAAGCGAGGAATTTCATGTCAAGCGTATCAATTAACTCAAAAGACTTTCTGTTTGGAGTGTCAGCTTCCCAGGGATGCGAAGCAAGAGAGTACAATTCATCAGGAGTGATTTTGTCCTTAGATTTTTTGAAATATTTTTCGAGGAAATCGATGTCGAATGCTTCCAAAAGCCAGGGTTTTGCTTCGATTCCAGCGATAATCAAACGCAAAATCAAACGCTGAATATGCTCAGGATATTTTTCCCAAATTTTTTGCTGATTATCAGTAATTGTACGATTTTCATGGTCTGAAAATCCATGTTTCACTGTTTTTTCAAGGACTTCGGACAATTTAAGGTCGTCAGCAAGCCAATCGACTCCCCAGCTTATGTCTTTTGGTGCTTCAATTCCTCTGCCTGCACGCACATTCATCATTGTGTAAGACAGCATCATCAGATATCCTGTTTTACTTGAATTAGCAAGAAATGCGTCGCTGATTTTGCCAGTGTATTCCGGAAGTTTTTTTGAATCTCTGAAAAGCCGTTCAACAACGGGAATAATGTATTTATCGTTCTTGAAATACTGCATTTCCTCGTCTGTAAATCCTAAATCCCTGCCCTTATAACCGACTTTTTCTTTAACGAAATCCCAAAGGAAGTCTGGAATTATAAGGTTGGAGCGCTCAGAACCCGGAAAATC
>CAYZQB010000166.1:0-3117 GCA_964480395.1 uncultured Planctomycetia bacterium | reverse complement strand
AATCCCAAAGGAAGTCTGGAATTATAAGGTTGGAGCGCTCAGAACCCGGAAAATCTTGCATTTCGAAACCAAGTTCTTTCATAAAATCTTGATTTTTTTCAGTTTTCAGCTCCTCTTGTGAATATGTCTGAAAATTGCTGAGTGCTACCAAACACGCTGTGAACACGATGAACATGAAAGTTTTCCGCATGATTAACCTTTCAATACCTAAACATTAATATAATCATTTCTAACACTTCATTCCCGCGGAAGCGGGAATCCAGCACAAATAAACTGGATAATTAAAGGACTTCGTCCGCCCAAACAAGGTGGGAATGACAGTCGCTGCTTCAATCATTCAACCTAAGTCAATTAATCTTTCAAAAATAAAAATATTATTTTTCATTATTTTCAGCTTTTTTTTCAACCGGTTTTTTCTCGGGTTTTTCCTTGTACAGATTTATGTCAAGCCCCATACCAAAGGTAACAGGCGGTTTTTCGTTACCCCAGATACTGTTTTCCTTTGCTTGAGGTTTACTGCTTTTTTCCGTGATTTTAATCCTGAAATCGTCCTTGCCGTCAGTGTCAAGAAAGACACCGACGCAAGCCATATCATCGCGGAATGAATTATATTTCTTCTCCGTTTCTCCGAAACCCCAGGGAGGTGTTCCACGAGAATATTGCTCAAGGTATGAATTGTAAATGTCATCACCGAGTCTGTCCCAGAAAAGTGCAATGCTGTTAATTTCTGCGCTTCCACCGCAGCGATTGTGATGAAAATACTCATCATTTCCGCTTCCGTCGATGAAAACCGCGAAAGAGCCATCACGAGCACAGCTATGATGCTGATAATACGCAACATCCTTACCAAGTTCATTGTATTTGTCATCGCCCTTGAGGTCAACAACGCAGCCCATTGCCATGTGAGGAGCGGATCCGCAAGAATATTGCCTGTAACGATAAGAATCATTTCCTGCACGGTCTTCAAGCATTCCAACAGCCCACCAATAACCAGCTCCCTGACAATAAACGCTTCCCCAGTATGTGTCATCACCATCGCCTTCGACGAGTAAACCAACACCGCCGCCTAAACTGTGTCCGTCACCAAGGTCAGCACGTCTGCCAAATGCTGCTCCCTGTGAAAATGAGATTGCTCGGTCATGAAATGCCTCTGACATATTTGCAGTATCAGAAACTTTGTAATAATCATTGCCAGAAATGTCAGCAATCACACCAATTCCAAGCGTTGAGCCAAATCCTTGAGACTCAGAATGACAATAATATGTGTCATTTCCAGAATTATCCAAACAAATCCCGATGCCAACATGTGCTGCTCCTTGTCCACCAGAGCCAAGTGTTTTGTACGAATCATCACCAGCTTTATCCCAGAGCAGACTTGTTCCGTACCACGCGCTGCCAAGTCCTGAATCCGCACATTCATATTTATCATTACCCGCACAGTCGATGAGTGCACTTGCACCCATCAATCCGCATGCAAGAGATGCTGATTTATCAACGCTTTTGTATTCATCGTTGCCACCGAAATCAATCAATGTTGCAAGGGGTTGATTCAGATTTAACGGAGTAGCTTTTTTGCCGAAATATTTGTCATTGCCACCCAAATCAACGATAATCGCAGCTTCGTCCTTGATTTCATTGCTGTCCGCATCATATATCGCAACTTTTCCACACACAATCTCGATTTCGAACTTTCCGAACTTCATGATTTCTGGTTTTTCTTCGGTAACTGTGTTTTCGAGTAATACATTTTCTGCTTTATCATATTCTGCAAACGCAGCTTCAAGGTACTTGTGATACATAATTGACGCGAAACCGAGATAAGCGAAATCGATTCGGTTCAATGCATCAAATGCATAATAATTCGCGTCGTCCTTCATCCACGGATGCGAAACAAGCTCATAAACATCCTGCATAGTAATTTCATCAACCTTTTTGCCTAGGGCTTCCGCTAAATATTTGCGTGGGAATGCCTGTTCAATCCAAGGATTCAATTCAATATGTGTAATCATCAATCTGATAAGAAATTTTTGTAAATGTTCAGGGAAACTAATCCAGATTTCATTATTTTTCTTGCTTATAACAATGTTTTCATGATTTTTCATTTGATGTTTGAGTACGGGTAGCAATGCATTCGCAGGTTTGACATCATCAGCAAGCCAGTCAACTCCCCATGTGTTTTCAGCAGGAGGATTTGACCAGAAAGCAGCACGAATATCAAGAAATCTAAAAAGATAATAAAACATTTGCGCAGGTGAATTTTGCTGAGTGAGAATAAAATCACTGACACTTCCGCTTAATGTTGGCAGTTTTTGGATGTCTCTGAACAGACGATCAACAACCGGCATAATGTGTTTTGTACCTGTTTTGAAATAATACATTTCTTCTTCAGTAAAACCCAGATTCTTGTCAGCATGACCTGTTCGCGATTTTACAAGTTCCCAGAGCTTTTCGGGAACAATAAGGTTTGCACGAACATCATCAGGATATTCAAGCTTTTCAAGACCAAGCTCTTTCAATAAATCTTTTTTATCAGATAGAATTTCTTTAACTTGCGCAAATGTTTTGAAATTACTGATATTCAAGAATGAAATAAATAAAATAACTGTGAAAAAAAATAATCTACGCATTAAAATCCCTTTCCAAGTTTACTAAATGTTGTTCTGAAATGATGAAAATCTATGACTGAATACGTAAAATGCAAGATGAAAATAAACTCTAAATTACTCAATCACTTTTCCGATATTTTTCAAGCGTTTTTGCAGGGCAAACGGACTGCGAAGTTTAGAGTAAAATTCCTGTTGTTCTTGGTCTAAAATCGTGTTTATCTCAATGTTTTGAAGTATAAACCAGTGCATCATCTCGGATCGCATACCGGATTCAAGCATGAAACAAAGCTGCACATTTTTTGACCAGAAGCATGATTTCAGACTGCCATCTTTTGAGATAAGTCCGAAAATAGCTTCTTTTGCATCAATGAGTATACTGAAAAGGTTATCACCATGTTCTTTTAACACGGAATTCGCAGCGGGATGCAGAGAAAGCAAGAGATTCTCGATGTTGTGATTAAATTTCTCATAGACAATCCCTTTTACACAGATGCCTCTGTTGGCAGCATCA
>CAYZQB010000165.1:0-7031 GCA_964480395.1 uncultured Planctomycetia bacterium | reverse complement strand
GGCGATGTCGGCGGGTGATTGGGCGACGGCGATGCCATTTTCGCGTAGGGTCTGAATTTTCTCGGCTGCTGTGCCTTTTCCACCTGAAATTATCGCACCTGCATGCCCCATGCGCTTGCCCTTTGGTGCCGTCATCCCCGCAATAAATGCTGCGACAGGTTTATTCGGCATATTCTCCTTAATCCAGACCGCCGCTTCCTCCTCCGCAGTTCCGCCAATCTCACCAATCAGCACAATCGCGTGCGTGTCAGCATCCTCCGCAAAAAGCGTAAGAGCGTCAATAAAATTCGTGCCGTTCACAGGGTCTCCACCAAGTCCGATACACGTTGACTGCCCGATGTCCCGCGTGCTAAGCTGCCAAACCGCTTCGTACGTCAGCGTCCCCGAACGCGAGATAACGCCAACGTTGCCGGGTTTGTGGATGTATCCGGGCATGATGCCGACTTTGCTCTGCCCCGGCGTGATGATTCCCGGACAGTTCGGACCAATCAGACGCGCATCCGGATACTGAGAATCAAGGACATTGCGCACTTTTATCATGTCCATAACCGGAATGCCTTCAGTGATTGCAACAATGAGCTTGATTCCACCTGCTGCCGCCTCGAGAATCGCATCCGCTGCAAATGCTGGCGGCACAAAAATCCCCGACGTATCCGCACCGGTCGCATGAACTGCTTCCTCGACGGTGTTGAAAATCGGCACATGGTCGTCAAAACGCTGTCCGCCCTTGTTCGGCGTAACACCCCCGACAACCTTCGTGCCATATTCAAGCATCAATCGGGTGTGAAACGAACCGTGTCCGCCGGTAATCCCCTGTACAATAATCTTGCTCTCGGTTGTAAGTAAAATCACATGTATCTCCTCGGATTAAAATATAAAATGTTTTTCATTGTCAATTAACTGCTGTGAAAAATTATAACCGCAAATATTAATCGATTTTATTAGATTATCTTTGAATTACCATTTTTTTAGGGTTTTTTCATTCTTCGGGTATTCCCAGCGTCTTTCTCGTTGTTTTTCTCGATATTTTTCTCTGCAAGCTGTTTCCTGAGCTGATTCAGCGCAAGCTTGAACTCCGCCAAACTGAAAAACCGATTGTTCTGTGTTATAGATTCTCCACGTTTGAGGAATGCTATAAAACTTTTGGGCAGGTCTTGGGGAAATTTGATTTGGTCCAAGCTAATCGCTTCTCTGAGTTCTTCCTGGTTAATGGCTTTAATCGGTGGCTCGCCAAGCATAACCGTGAGCATGAGAAAACTGATACCGTAAATCTGCGACCGTTCGGTATATCTGCCAAATTCGATGTATTCGGGTGCCCAATAAACCATGTCAGGCGTAAATGCACTGTGAGCCAACGGATCGCTTTTGCTGATAAAGAAATCCACATCCATCACTTTGTCGAACACAACGCGCGGATTATTTGAATGCATGTCATAATGAATGTTTCTTGGTATAAGGTTCTGGTATCGTTTTTTTGTAATTTTCTGAATTTTCTGCAAGCCGTCGGTGAGAAGCACACCAAAAGCCAGAGCCTGTTCGACGGTGAATATTTTTTTATCCTTTAGTACAATCTGCTCCAAGCTTTGTGAGTATATTTTCTCGCGAACAATGAACAAAAATCCGTCAGAATCACCTTCCATTAACTCGATGTCGAAGACTTTCGGCACAATCTGTCTGATGTTTTCATCAAGGTCGGATCTTTTTTTGAGGTCGAAGTATTGTTCTTTGAAATCGAGCAGCAGACGCTTTAGATGGCTTGTCAATGCTGAATACTTGTAATACTCAACAAATACATCCTGCCCGTTTTTTGTCTTGCACATGTGCAGACTGCCGCCTTCAGCTATGGATTCAATATACGTTAAATCTGGATATACATGGTTTATAAGCTTTTGTTCGGGACTTTGCCCTTCAATGTGCAGAACATTCTTGCCGAAGGTGATAGAATCCCCAATTTTAAGAATAGCTTCAGTAATGTAATTAGACTGTGTCGGAATTTTAACGTTAATATAAATATGATTCTTAATATTATCTCGTGCTTCACGGATACCGAGTTTTCCACCGACATAAATCATCTCAGCGTGTGGGAATGATAGATAACCGTCCTTAATGAACAAACATGGGATACCATCAAGCTCGCCTAATTCATAATCAAGCGTAGATTCACGCCAATTCCTCATTCTGCTGATGAGAAACCTAGGATTAACCGAGAAATCAATAAGAAATCCGCTTTTATTCGCTGCTGTTGGTCCTTTAAGCGGTTTTAAGACGATATTCATTATTAAAATCCCCTAAATGGGCAAACATGTTTTTTACTGCATAGAAATTTTTAAGTTCTGCTTTAATTCATCGAGTATTTCTTCAATTGTAACAAAATACGATGCAATTGAACATACTTCCTTTAATTCTGTATTATTTAACGGCTTTTCATCGTTTCTTCTCTCGAAGAAAATACGGTAATTTTTTAATTTTTCCGGTATTTCTTTTTTAATTCCATCGAAAAATTTCCGCAAATTCAATCGCAATTTCATGGCATCAAACGGCTTTGATAGGATATTTAGTGAATCTGTAATATTCTCTACAATCAGCACTTCGTCAGGATGTAAAAATGTTTTTTTGTAATCCCAACCCTTCTGCAGAAACCTTGCTGAGAGATTCAACGTCGCATTATTTATTAACTTTTGCTTCAATTCAGTTGTAATATCTATGTCCTCGAATCCGAGAAGCGAGCTGAATTTCTTCATCTCAGCTTCAAGATAATCATTGCGTTTTTTCAATTCTTCGAATTTCTTCTCCAGCCCTTGAAATCTCGTCAGCTTAACTCGTAACTCGTTTATCGTAAGCGATTGCTTCTGCACTTGAATATTAAGCTGTTCAAACTCAGCTTCAAGATTACCTTTTTCAAGATTAACATTGTCGAGTTCTTGCTTGAGTTGGGCAATTTCTTTGTTTAGAGCAACTTTCATCAACTCTAACGCTTTGGTTTTATCGGTTTTGCGAGTGTACTGTTCTTCAAATCGAATAAGTTTGGTCAATGCATCTTTTTCAGTGTTTTTTGATTTCTCAAGTTCTTTTTCCATAATCGGATATTTGACTCTTAAATCTTTCACCTGGCTATCACTGTTAATATACTCATCGTACAGTTTGTCGTATTTGTCCTTAATCTGCTTTATTTTGTCCAGTAATTCGTCGTTAATCGTCTCAGTAAACCTTCGCTGATGAAGTGAGTTTTCATATTGCACTGTGGCAACTGTCTTTTCAGTTGTAAGTGTTTCAATCTGGTTTTCCGCCTTGGCAAGCTCATCCCGAATAGATTTCATCAAGTTTTCTTTTGTTATCATAAGCGTTTCAATTGCATTAACATGTTTTTCCAGGTCAATTCTGCTTGAAAGGATTTTCTTCTTTCTATCCTTTTTCAACTCAATGCTTCTTTCGACATCGTGAATTTTCTGCCATAAATCCTTAAGCAAATTATCATTATACTCAACCTTTGCCTCTGCTTCTTCAAGCAGTTTCTTGGTTTCAAGAACTTCATCCTCAGTAACCTCAATGCGAATCTTCATGTTCCGCAGTTCATCAGTAAGAGTTTCTTCTTGGTCTATTGCTTGCTTTTTTATTACCCTAATTTGTTCTTTTTCTAGGGTAATCTGGCGTAATTCCTTTTCGTGTTCCTCTATTTCAGCATCAATTATTGAAACTTCTTCGTTTTGATTCTTAAGCTGATGAATCAATCTCACATATTCCGTCGTTTGCGCAAAATATTCTGCACTTGTTTCAGAAATTGCAATTTCAATCTTATTATATTCTGTTGTGATTTCGTTTAACTTCGGTCTTTTGTTCTCAAGTTCTTCCTCAAGATCGGTTCTACTTTCGTGCAGTCGTTCACATTGCCTAATAATATAATCGAATTTAGCATTGTACTCATCACATTCTTGAATCTTGTTTTCACTTTTATCGCGCAGATGCAATTTCTCAGTTTCCCATCTGTTGATTTTTTCGCCTATATCGAAAATCTCCTTTTCAATATCTGAAATCTGGGAGCGTTTAAGATTCATGACTTCGTTTTCCATAATTTCAGCGTCATCATCAGAATCTGAATCATCTGTTTGCTGCTTAGGCTGAGATCTAAACGAAGCATAGAGTTTTTCTTTTTCTTCCATTAACTCAATCTTTTTCATATTGCTCGTAGTAATATCCTCTGTCAACTCCTTGATTTTCGTTTTAATCCCGTCAATTTCTACTTCGAACGCAGTATTCTTATGTTCTGATTCCGTTTCAAACCTGTTCTTTTCATCTACTGATTTCGAATATTCAATTTCTATTTTCTCAAGTGCTGCTTCGATTTCCTCAATCCTGAATTTAAGTTCGAGTTTTCGAGGTAATAAATTTGAAAGCTCATGGCGGAGACTTGCAAGCTTCTTATAATTCAGGAGTTGATCCTTCTTGCCCATGTTGGCTACATCAGGGTCTTCATGCGTTTCTTCAGTCCATTCAGAACCAAACGGTATCGGCTCAGTTTTTGCTGGTTCTTGCTCAACTGACCGCGGCATCAATCCCTCTAGCCCGATAATTCTGTTCTCAAACTCGAATTTCTTCTCAATAAAAACATTCTTTTCAATGACTGCCTGATTGATCTTTGTGCTTTCCGCTTCAACTTTTATGGATATCTCGGTGATTTCAGCATCAATATCAGCAATCTTCTTTACAATCTGTTCCTTCCGTACTAAAATCTTTTCAAGGTCATCAAGAAGCTCCTGGTTCTGTGCAATGACTGATTTCTTTTCGATATCAATCATATCGATTCGACTTTCACTTTTTCGTATTTCATTCTGCATATCAAGCAAAGATGAAGTTGTGTTCTCAATTTTCCTACGAATCTCAGATACCTGAGTCTCAAAAACATTGTGATTTTTAGTTAAATCTGAGAGTCTAGTGTCAAGCTCTTGTTTTTCATACTCAGAAACATTCATTTCTTCTTTAAGATTCTCAATTTGTGTCCGAACATCCTGCAATGTTTGTTCCAAAGCTGTAACTTGATCAATATTTGTAAGATTGTCATCGATTTTCACATGCAAATTTGTTGCTTCATTGATTTTCAACTGAAGCTGATTATGTTTTTGATTAAGCGACCATTCAGCATCCTTGGCTTTTTTGCGAAGTTGTTGCACTTCTTCGTCTATATCGCCTTTTTTAAGGAAGATTTCTTCAATTTTTGATTTTCCGTTTTCAATTTCAGCTTGTTTATCCTCAAACAGATTTTGACTTTCGATTTTTCTTACGTGAATTTTCTCGATTTCGACATCATATTTATTTAATTCGTTCTGAATCTTTGATTCATCATGCTTTTTTTCGTCAATTTCAGTATTTATCTTTTCAAGCTGCTCCTCTTCGCTTTTCTTACTCTCAATCAACAATCTACGCTTTTTGTCCAGATTATCAAATTCAGATCTTACTTGTTCAAAATCGTGTTTGAATTCATCAATTTTCCTGAGATATGTTCTATATTCGACAAGAATTTCATCCATTCGCTTACGCTGCAGATCAACAGCATTGATTTCCATCAATAGACATTCAATTTCCGTTTGTTTTGCACATAATTTAAGCTCATAATCAACCTTCTCAATGCGCAATTTATTTAGCTGATCGGTAGTTATTGTATCAGCACTTCCAACATCCCTATGGCTCAGTTCAAGTATTTTCTTATTCAAAACGGCAATGCGCTCGGTAAATTTGTCAACTTCAGACTGAAGTCTTATGTTGCTCCTCTCAAACTCGCTTTTTCTAATATCTATCTCAGCGGATTTAAGCTCTAAATCCTTTCCTTTCTTTTCGAGTTCGACTTTCATGTTGCTTAGCGACTTATTCTCTACAGTTAACTTCTTTAACTGATTTAAGGATTGAGAAAGCTTTCCCTTGAGTTGCGATCTTTCTGTTTTCCATTTTTGATATGAACCATATAGGGATACGAACAAACCTATATCAGCAACTAAATCTTTGTGCTTATTTGTAATATTCTTAACATTATCCAGTTTTTTATGTTCTAATAAGGATGCGATTCCAACTTTGATAAATTCTATAAATTGGTCGAAAGTCTTCAATTCGAATGCAGGTGCGCTGTCTTCCTCAAGTGCCTCATTCCATAATTCTTTGGCATCTTCACGATTTTCACCCATTTTCAACTCCTTCGATTTATATACTTTGACTATTACTTTTAAACAATATACTTACTTCTTGCAATTTCTCAAGCATCCTTGATGTCTTATTTATTACTTAAAATTTTTATATTATAAGATTGTTGTGCATATGATACATTTGAAAGTACAATAACTCACATAGTTTAACATAACATTAGAGGAAAAATGAATAACGAATTTAACACTTTTCAAGGTGAGCTGGTTGCGCCTGAAAAAGCGAAAATCGCAATTGTCATATCGCGGTTCAATGAATTGATTAGTTCCAAGCTTTTGGGCGGTGCTGTTGATGCACTAGGTCGGCTCAAGTTTGACATGCAGAATCTGGATGTTTATTGGGTTCCAGGCGCGTTCGAGATTGGCATTGCTGTGAAAAATCTGGTGAAAAAGGAGAAATATGCAGGGGTTTTGTGTCTCGGCGCGATTATTCGTGGTGGCACGCCGCATTTTGATTTTATTGCTTCAGAAAGTGCCAAAGCGATTGCCAACATAGGAATTGACACGGGTTTGCCGATTATTTACAGCATAATTACTGCTGACACGCTTGAGCAGGCGCTTGAGCGAGCCGGTACAAAGATGGGCAACAAAGGATATGACGGCGCATTCTCCCTCGTCGAAATGGTCAACCTCCTCCAAAAAATTTAAACTTTCGACCTTGAGGACTGACATCGTAAGTAAAACATGCTGTTTACATTGTTTTTCAATTTTTTTCCGTTCCTGATGCTTTTTTCACTAAATCTGTCGGGTTCGTAAAGAAAATCCTACGAAATACAAGGTCTTGCTTTGAAATCACCCTCCCCTTGTGGGAGGGTAGCAGAATGCAAGCTTTGCGCAGCATGATGC
>CAYZQB010000164.1:0-7143 GCA_964480395.1 uncultured Planctomycetia bacterium | reverse complement strand
AGGATAATATGTTTTGTGTTATTCAATGTTTTGCGTATGACAATCCTGGATTCTTCAGTCGCTATGCTCCTTCAGAATGACTGTGTGTATGTTTGCATTTGACCATCCTGGATTGCCACGTCAGTCGCTTTGCTCCTTCCTCGCAATGACAAGAATTTTTGCACATCCCATGTCATTCTGTGTGTGTGATTGTGCCTTGCTCATTTATGCTGATTGCTTTGCCCGACACTAATTCAATCGAAATCACGTATTTACTATGCTCGTGTGAGATTGACGACAGAATTATCCTGCTGGGGTTAATTGAGGAAGCACTCAAATACGGGCATTGAAGCTTGAGTATCGGAATAAATGTCTTTGCATTCTGACCCGCCAAGATGTATTCGGGAAATTGTCCATGGGTTTCAAGATAATCGGTCATTGAAATGTATAAAGCGTCGAGAATGACTGTTGCTTTGTCTTCTTCTGTTGATTGCCCCTCTTTGCTGCAGGTTACAACAGAATAGGCAATAAAAAGCACGATGAATACTGTAAATGAAATGATTGTGAAACGTATTGTGCCTTGTTTTTGTTTTCTCATGTATTGCTTTCGTCTGAATCTGCCTGAGTAAAGCATATCAATAATGAGTAAGAATTAAACATTTTATGGAAAACGCCGACTATTCTCATACAAATGATGTAATCAGGCGTGAATGCTGCATGTGCTGGTGTATCCGCACAGCTTTTAATCTACGGAGATTCTGATGGCAGTAAAAATATATCCGAAAACCAACAGATTACAGACGGATGCATTTCTTGCGGAATCGACAAGGCAGATTTCGATTCAAGGTGATGGATATAGAACGAGTGAAAACGTTGTCAGACATGCGATTAAAGGATTAAACACCGAGATTAAACCGATGGTTTTAGATTCTAAGCCGAATTTTACGCTGGCGATTAAAGCAGCAAAGAAAGTTAACAGGAAAACGAATACAAGGAGGTTTCTTATGAGATTTATCGGAAGCATTTTAATACTTCTGGCGATGGTTATTTTATTCAGTTCGTGTCAGTACACACCCTCGCCCAACGTTTATAAAGCTGAAGGTTTCAGCAACGCGACGATGGACGGCTCAGAAAGACATGTAAAATCGAATACGACAGATAATTCTGGTTACAAAACGCCAATTGTCGGGATATTCCATCCACAAGGTGACGATGAAGTTCCATCAAATGGCAAAACGGAAGAGAATGACGAACTTGAGTATGAACTCACAAATAATACGACAATTTCGGAGATGAAAACGACTGATTCGCTTGTAACCGAGATTGATAGATTAATTGCGAACAATGAGCAGTCAAAAGCACGAAGATTGATTTCAAATACGATTCTAAACAAAGAGCTTACTTCCGCTCAGGAAAATACATTAGTACATAAACTTCGGATAATCAATAGTCAGCTTGTAAAAAGCGCAGATGATGACGGAGACTGCAAAATTGTTGAGATTCAGAAGGGGCAGACATTGTATGCGATTTCAAAGATAAACAAAATAAATGTTGATGCACTTGTAAGTTTAAACAATATCAATCCTAATAAGTATTTTTCTGGTCAAAAAATTCTTGTTTACAAAGAACCGTTCAACATTATTGTAAAAACAGGCAAAAGCTTCGTTTATTTGTGGCAGAATGATCATATTGTTGACCGATATGATGCGATAATCAACGATGTTAAAAACGGGATTTACAGACTGAAAGCAAAGAAAAAAGGTTCATTAGGTGAGATGATATACACTGGTAATGTTTTTGTTGCACCTAAATCAACGGATTTGTCAACTTCAGTGTCAATTAAGCTTCAGGATAAGGATTATGAAATCGTAAATATGCTTTTGGTTACCGGTGCTATTCTCCAAGTACAGTGAAAGTAACTTTTCATAACTTAAAGACATTTTGTGATGCTCACGATAGTATTACCGTTAAATAAAGGGGCACTTAACAAGCAGTTAATCCCCTTTTTTTTATTCGGATAAAGTTCATCATCAAACTTATTTAAACAGTTTGGCAAAGAAATTGATTACTTTAACACAATAGAACAAGCAGGTTGTGTTGAAATTGATAACATGCATCATAACATCGGAGATTGTTGTTATCCCACGACAATTGTAGTATGGCATACTTTTTAATTTTGCATCAAGCATGCGAATCTCTGCTTCAAGTGCTTTCATGAACTTGCGACGTGGATATGAAAGATATTCTTCGGGAGAAATAATCTTTCCGAAGATGACGTTCATTGTTCCAAGAGCAGCTAATGAATATATTTTTCGACTTTTTGGAAATATTTTGCTATTCCCCTGAATAACTGCAGGCAGAATTGGTGCTTGGGTTATTTTCAAGATGATTTCAACTCCGCTTTTAAATTCCTGAATTTTTTCATTAAATGAACGTGTGCCTTCAGGGAATACAATCAATGCGTTGCCACGTTCAATTTCTTTCTTCATTTGCTTGAATGCAAAGTTATCACGTACTCCACGCCGAATCGGAAATGCACCAAGAATACTGATTAATCTACCGAATAATGCATTCTTAAAAAGCGTATGCCGTGCTGCGAAAGTAAAATTATGCACCGATGCCGCTGGAAAGCTCATCGGATCAATATGTGATTGATGATTTCCAATAAGTATGTAACCAGCATTTTTCGGTATATTTTTTATGTTGTGAATGCGAAAACCGAACAGAAGCATGAAAATAAAACGAAATATGAATCTGCCGATAATGTAAAAAACAACACTCAAAATCTGCACAAAACCGTTACGTTCATAAAAGTGAACTTTTATATCTTTATCGGTTCGACTAGATCCAATATCAACCACAAAAACACCTCGAAGTTCAAAAATTGAATAAATTGTACATTAGAATATTTTTTGATGATTGCAATCAAACAAATACTAAATTTCGAATCGTCGAAACAATCATAATACTAAAGTACAGCAAAGATTGCATACAAAGCCAATCCATCAAGTCAAAAGCAATCGCTTCAATTAATCAATTTTTTTATTTACCTGTTATCTCAGGTCTGGGAACTTTCAATGGAACCTGAACGGGAGTTGTTGCACGTTTTAGGAATAGAAGCGCAAATGCTGTATCAGCAAAATTATTACTGTCCCCAGGTGTATTTCCTGCAGCCCATCTGCCATCTTTACTTTGATTTGCAACAAGATGACGTGCGCCTATAATATACCAAGGATTCTTGCCGAAAAACTCAAGCTGCGCAAGAACACCCACACGCTCAAGCCCATAAAGATAATAATAATGCCAAATTAAACCTCTTTTCTGGCTGTCGATATTCGCTTCAACTGTGAAATAATGTGCAAGCCAGGCAATACCATCATTAATTGCTTTATCTATTCTCTCTTCGAGTTTTTTGTTTTTTGGGAGAATTTTCGCAGTGTAGAGCTCGCTTTTTGCTGTTATCAATGCTGCTAAACCACTTGTCGTCATCGCACTTGTTGTTGGATGTTGCCCATCGCGTTTCGGCAAATATCCCCAACCTCGTGCATAATCGAAACCCGGATCTTTGCGATAGCTTTCAGGGAAGTGATATCTGCCTGTTTTTGGATCCTGTGCCGGTGGATTCCTTTTGACTTTCGGACCTTTGTCATCCTGAGTTCTGATATAATAATCACAAACCTGCTCCCATACTTTCGGGTCTTTTATATGCACACCCATGCGGGAAGCAGCTTTAAGACCGAGAACCGCATACTGAGTATTGGAATTGTCAACAAGTGAACCATCTTGTGCTGGTCCAGGATATCGCCAAGCACCGTCCTTATCATTACTTTGGGGATTCCTAGTTGTGTAGGCAGCTTTCTGCTGTTCTCCCAGCCAATTTACCATCTCACGAATCCAGTCGAGGTCCGCTGGTTTGATGTGTTTCTTATCTACATCTACTTCAGTTTTTTTCTTTTTCTCGATTTTCTTAGTGTAATACGCTTCCAATAACATCAGAGTTACACCTATGCCATAAGTTCTTCTACCATCAATATTCAAAACTCCCGCACCAAATTGTACTCTACCGTTCTGCTGTATAAGCACTTTGTATTTCGCTCGCAGCCATTCGATGCTTTTATCCACAGAATTCTGGCATTTCATTCTTTTTTTGATTTCGTCAATCCCATTTTTTTTAAGATGTTCGAGTCTTTTCTTACCATAACCATCGAGTTTCTCTTTTTTATCTTCATTCTCGAGCTTTTTTATTTCACGCCTGAGGTCATCCTCATCACCTTCATATAAACCCATCATGGATTTCTTGATAGCAAGTGCTGGCAGTGCAGTACCACCCATCGGATAATACATGATACCCTGACCTGCAATATTATATAATTCATAATGACCATCTGATTTCTGCTGAGTCAAAAGCCAAGCAACTCCATTGTCAATTGCAAGGTAAATCTTTTCTGCTAATCCTTCGCCGTCCTTACCGAATCTTCTCAAAAGCTTGTCAAGTGCATCCTCACCTTCTCTTGCTTCATCAGCACCTTGACCTTTGGAAAGCACATTTTTAGTGGGTATGAATGACAGCAAAACAAAGCATAGAACACAGATTATCAGTATTTTTTTCATGTCATCCTCGAACTGTAACGTATATTTTGATTTTATCACATTTATAATATAAAAATCATACTAAGCATATTAATACAATAACAAACAACCGTATTAAATATAACAAAATCGAAGTATTATATCTCATAACATTTTTGGAATTTTAAATTTTCCACAGTACAAAGTTTTACTTGTAAAAATCTATTGAAAACTTAAACTCGCAGTCTTGAATAATGTATTAGAAAATAAATAATAGCGAAAAAAAATTAAGGAGTGATAAAAAATGACCGAAAATCCTGAAAACAACAATGAGAAAAAAGAAAAGCAATCTGATTCAAAAGAGAAAGAGAATACTGAGAACGTAAAACCTGAAAGTAAAGAAAAATTTGTTTGGGTTGACGACAAAGGCAGAAAACCGATTCAGTATCTTATGCCGATTTACCTAGGGATAGGTGCATTCCTTCTTATCATATGGATATTTATTTTCATTTATGCAGTTCAACCTGCCTGGAAAGATTTTGAGAAACCTGAGGAACCGGGCTTGGATATTGAGATTTTACCCAAGGATGTGCAAACAAGAAACAACCGTTGAAATTTAATCACTGCGAAACGATAAAATACAAAAAATCGATAAATTCCATCGGATTAAAGTCTGCGATGTATTGACATTGGCACGAGTTTTGATACTTTACTTCACATTAATATTTTGGCGGCCCTATCGTCTAGCTAGGTTAGGACACAAGATTTTCATTCTTGGAACAGGGGTTCGAATCCCCTTAGGGTCACCACGAATTTTGGACGCATCAGCGTCCTTTTTTTGAATATACACATCATTTCAAAAATTCTCATACATTACTTCTCGATGGTATTAATGTTTTCAGCAATTATTGTTTACTAAATGGTGAATGTATTCCATAATCTCATATCTACTTTTGATGAAACAAGCAGTTATTTTACAATTTTGAATCTTCTATGGAGGTTTGTATGTCAACTGAGGAAAAGCCAAATGTCGAAGAAATGCTTATAAAAGCACAGCAACCTGGTATTGATGCTATGAAGATGCATCCATATTACAGGGGTAAGATTGAGATTGTTCCTAAATGTATCATCAGAGATTTTAATGATTTTGCAATCTGGTACACACCTGGTGTTGCAAAGCCTTGTCTGGACATAAAAGATAATCCTGACACTGTTTTTCAACATACAAACAAATCAAATTTTGTTGCTGTAATTTCTGATGGAACTCGCGTTCTCGGGCTTGGTGATATCGGTCCAGAAGCGGGTATGCCGGTTATGGAAGGAAAAGCACTATTATTTAAATACCTTGGTGGGGTTGATGCCTTTCCGATTTGTATTGACGAAAAAGACCCTGACAAAATCATCGATTTGTGTCTGGCACTTCAACCGACTTTCGGGGGTTTTAATCTTGAAGACCTTTCTCAACCAAAATGCTTCAGAATACTTGATACTTTGCGCAAGCAAGCACATATTCCTGTGTGGCATGATGATCAGCAAGGGACAGCAGCGATAATTTATGCTGGTTTGATTAATGCAGTCAAACTTGTCGGCAAAGACCTTGACAAAGTCAAAATTACTCTCATCGGCGCGGGTGCTGCAAACATCAGAGCTGCCTGGGTTATGATTAAAGGCGGAGTCCCTGCAGAGAACATAATCTTATGCGATTCAAAAGGTACGCTGCACAAAGGCAGAACCGAATTGCAGGAAAAATACAAGGAAAAATGGGAGCTTGCTGAAATCACTAACGGCGATAATGTTGTTGGTGATGTTGAAAAAGCTCTTGAAGGTGCAGACGTTTTTGTTGCAGCTTCGAAACCGGGACCTGGCACAATAAAGCCGGAATGGGTTAAGAAGATGGCACATGATGCTATTTGCATGCCTTGCGCGAATCCGGTACCAGAAATCTGGCCTTGGGAGTGCTTAGAAGCGGGTGCAAAGGTGGTTGCAACAGGCAGGAGTGATTTCCCGAATCAAGTCAATAATTCTTTAGGTTTTCCCGGTATTTTCAGAGGAACGCTCGATGTAATGGCGACGACGATAACGGATGAAATGTGCATCGCAGCAGCGGTTGAACTCGCTAAAGTTGCTGAGGATAAAGGACTCAGACAAGATTACATTATCCCATCAATGAGCGAATGGGAGGTTTATCCACGTGAAGCAGCGGCGGTTGCAGTTAAGGCGGTCGAACAGGGAGTAGCACGAATCAATCTTACATTCGAGCAGGAATTCGAAAACGCAGGTAAAATCATCAAACGTGCACGCCAAGAGACAGAGTTGCTGATGGATAAAGGTTTTATTCCACCTTACACGGATATTTAGCAGAATCTAAGAATTTGTGCAACTTTAATTTATTGCTAACATATGTTAAAATATCATAATATATCTTTTGATAATTATTGCTGATTATTGAGTTTTGAGGGTTGCGATGACTGGTGATTTTACAGATGATATGCAGGATTTATGGCAGGAAGCGATTGAAGAGGATAGTGTTCCGTCATTCCAGATTAAGACTTTTGATCAATTCGTCGAGTTCATCAAAATCGGTGTTGAAGCTCT
>CAYZQB010000163.1:0-7184 GCA_964480395.1 uncultured Planctomycetia bacterium | reverse complement strand
CTTTCTTCGCTTCCTCTTCCTTCTTCTTCGCTGAGAGTTCTTTTTTCACCTCAATAAAATCGATGATGAAATCGTATGCCCAGTAAGCATTCGCAGCAAGAATCAGAATAAACATGATAAGTGACTCTATCGTAAAATCAATATTCCATTGACTGATTGAACCTGTAACAACTAATATAGTAGTAATACCAAGCAATATAGAGTTGATTAGTTTAAGATACTTACCTTTAAAGCAAGCGAATTTTTCTGCAAAATATAAAATAAGAAAAATAGTAAATGAGAGATACATATAATTTATTATTGTGTATAAGATTGGATAATCTTTAATTTCTTTTAAAGCATTTATTACTTCTTCTATGTCTTGAGATGAATAAAAATGAAAACTGTTGATAATAAAAAACAAGAAAATTGAAATGAAAGCAATCATTTCACCGAGACCAAGTTTCATGATTTTCGGTAAAATATCACCAAATCCACATTTGCAATCACAATTTTCGGTTGATTTCGGTTTTGTTTCGTTCACCATGATGTATTTCCTTGCTAAAAATGATAGTTTATATCTTATACCTTTTATTTCATAAGTCAATTAGGTTATCTGCATCCTGAAAAAATTCTCAATCAATAAAATATCATCGACACGAATTAGTAAATTCTTGAACTACTGATTATGATTTGTCAGATTGGTTTTTCGTCGAAACAATTTCACTAACAATTTCTATCGTATCTTTGCTAAGAGTTTCACTTTGCGGGTTAATTATCGTGCTCTCAATATCCTTTGAGTCTGATTCATTCCCTTGATCGATTGTTCCAGAATAATAATCGAGAAAACCTTTGAGTTTTCGGGAACGTGTCGGATGCTGCAGCTTGCGAATCGCTTTTGCTTCAATCTGTCTGACACGTTCTCGAGTTACGTTGAACATTTTGCCAACTTCCTCAAGTGTACAGGTGTAGCCATCGCCTATGCCGTACCGAAGCTTGATAATTTCACGCTCCCTGAAATCTAATGTCTCCAGAACGTAGGAAATCGCTTCCTTTAGCATCTCATGCGATGCTGCATTTAACGGTGAAACAACGTTGTCATCCTTGATGAAATCGCCAAAATCGCTGTCATCACTGTCGCCAATAGGTCTGTCAAGCGAAATCGGATGTTTACTTATTTTCAAAACACGTTTACATTCATCAAGTGAGATTCCCGCACAATCCGCCTGTTCCTCAAGCGTAGGTTCGCGACCAAGCTCCTGCAAGAGCTTTTTGCTGACATTGCGCAGTTTACTCATAGTCTCAATCATATGCACCGGAATACGTATTGTTCTCGCTTGGTCAGCAATTGAGCGTGTAATTGCCTGACGAATCCACCATGTTGCATACGTTGAAAATTTATAACCGCGTTTGTACTCATATTTCTCAACCGCTTTCATCAAACCGGTGTTGCCTTCCTGAATAAGGTCAAGGAACGAAAGCCCTCGATTGCGGTATTTCTTTGCGATTGAAACGACAAGACGCAGGTTGCCTTCGGAAAGCTTGCGTTTGGCTTCCTCATATTCATCAAAGCGTCTTTTCATCTCCTTTACGCGCCTTCGAAGTTCACCCGGTGTTTCAAGAACCTGCATCTGAAGCTCAAAAAGTTCATTCTCAAGTTGATTAATTCTATCCTGTGCGAAATCGAATTCAGACAATCGGTTGATTTCATCCTGAATCCACGTCATTTTTTTAAGCACGCCATCTAATGCATCCATCATCGGTTTGATTTTTTTTGTCTGAATCTTGAGTTCTTCAAGCAGAATCCGACCTTTCCTAAGTCTGCGTCGAACCTGACTTCTTCCTGGAATGCTTATTGTCGGAATGCGTGAATATTTCTGTGCTGCACTGAGTTTTTTACGCTGAGAATCCATTTGCCCGGCAACATTATGATATTCAGTAAAACAGATAACCAGCATTTTTGTTATTGTGTTAACGTTCTCATTCAGCCGTGATTTCATATCACTTTTGGTGATGCTGTCGCCACCAACCTTGAAGGTACGGTCAAATGCGAGTGCACCCTTCTTTACATCCTCGATAATATCAACAGACATTTGTTGAGCCATGTAGTTTTCGAGAACCATTTTGCGGAATAACATCCGTTTCAGCTCGATTTTTTTTGCAAGTTCAATTTCCTGATCACGTTTGAATAACGGAATTTCACCCATCTGCACCAGATACATACGCACTGGATCATCTATTCTGCTCGTTTCGGTTTCTTCATCCTCAACTGCATCATGGCTTAAATCAAGATCTTCTTCATAAGTGTCATCATCATCAACAATTTCAATGCTTAGTTCATCGAGTTTAACGATTATCGCATCCATTTTTTCTGGTGAAATCAACTCGGTCGGCAGAAATTCATTGAGCTGAGAGTATGATATTAAATCACCTCGCGATTTTGCCCATTCAACTAGCCTTTGAATGATAGAGTCAACCTGCTCGGTTTCACCTGAATGAATTTTCGGTCGCGGTTCATCCGAGGTGTGATCGACTTCGTAAGCATGTTTAGAAATCTGCTTGCTAATGTCAGATAATTCATCTGTGTCAACAATTTCAATCTCTTCATCTTCAATTGGTATTGTGCTGTCAATTTCCTCTACATCAATTTCGATTACATCTTCAATTTCGATGTCTTCCTCTATACCTTTTAAATCTTTCTCAATATCAATAATCGCATCATCATCTTCGCTGAATTCCTCAGTGAAATTACTTTTGCTGTGTTTTTTTTGTTTTTGCTTGCTGGTTTTGCCGGTTTTATTTGTTTTTCTACCAATTGCCTTAACATCATCTTTAGTATATTTTGTTGTTTTTTTATCATTGATGTTTATGGATGATTTTACTTCTGCAGTTTTCTTTATATCAGCAATTTCTGGTTTGTTTTTAGGTTGAGTTTTCTTAGCAGTCGGCTTTTTTGTTGCAGGTTTTTTCACAACAGATTTTTCTTCGATTTTTGCTGGTGTTTTCACAGACACTTTCTGATTGCTCATCATATCCTTTGCTGCTGGTTTTGCCTGCGATTTCGCAGATTCTTTCTTTTTGCTTTTAGTAACCTTTTTTGTCGGTTTTTCCTTGGTACTTTCTTTTTTCACAGTCGGCAAAGCTTTCTCCGGAAGAACTTTCACTTTCTTCATTGCATCTTTCAAGGTTGAGGATTTAGTTTTACTGTCTTTCACAGCTTTATTTTTCTTGCTCAAATCAGCCTTTTTCGCTGGTTTGTTCTTTGTTTTCTGTTTCTTTTTATTCATATTTTTTGCAATCCTTCGATGCTATATTTTTCTCAACTCCAAATTTTCCGCGTTTTTTCTGAAAAATTCAGATTTGTATATGTTTATCAATTTTTTTCAATTCTTGTTGTATTTTGACTAGTTTCTCGAGTAACTCTTTTTTTTCGCTTGTATCTTTAACCGATTTAAGCCTGTTTTTTATCCGAATATGCATTTGATTCAATTCAATATTCCTCTTTATGAGAAGGCAGTTGCTTAAAATACTCTCATACTTCTCATTAGTTTTCCCATTTTGGGATCCATCGAAATCCTCTTGCCAAAATTTTTCTTCGATTTCGTTTATTCGGTTCTGTGCTTGCTCGGATAAAAGCGAAAAATTGATAATTTTTTCAGTACTGTTTATATATGACCCGAAACAATTTTCCAGTATTTCACGACTTTCATCGGAAAATCGTAAATCAGCGAAATTTTCTCTTATTTCTTTGATTTTTTCAGGCAAATTCATACAAAGCAGAATTAATAAATCAGCGAGTTTTTCCGTTTCGGGCAAATTTTTGAGATTTTTGGTATCCTCAGCAAAAACGTCAATTTTCTCCTTTTTTTTGTCCCTGAATTTTCCGGGGAAAGCTTGTTCTTCGAGGATTCGTTCCGGTTTGTTCAAGTATTTTGCACATGCCTGAACCAGATGCATCCGCATACTTGGAGTTTTTGAAGCACGAATTAGATTAACGCATTCAGCGACGGATTTATTCAAACCAAAAGGAGTTTCGATGTTAAATCTTTCATTTATTCTTGCGAATTTATATGACATATAGTCTGTTCCGTTTTCAATCAACTCGGAAAATGCTTCATCACCCTGAGAAAGAAGGAATTCGCAAGGGTCTGAGTTATTCGGGAAAAGGACGATTTTTGCATCTTTTTCCGCTTTGATTAACATCGGAATTGTACGTTCCGCAGCGTTTTTACCTGCTTCATCACCATCAAAAAGCAGAAACAATTCATCGGCAGCATTCAGCTCTCGGATATGCTCGTCGGTCAGTGCTGTGCCACATGTTGCAACCGCTGTCCTAAATCCGAATTGATGCGCCACAATCACATCAGTGTAACCTTCCATGATAATTGCTCTGCGGACTCGTCGTATTTCCTTGACTGCTTGTGCTATCCCGAACAACGCTTTGCTTTTATTGTAAATCGGTGTTGCTGGTGAATTCAAATATTTAGGCATATCATCGCCCAGAGTACGCGCACCAAAACCGATTATGCGTTCACGTGAATCTTTTATCGGAAACATAACTCGATTGCGAAATCGGTCATAAAAACCTTCACCACCTTTTCGTTCAATTACAAGACCTGCAATTTCAAAGTGCTGAGGAGTGTAAAATTTCAGCTCTTTCTGAAGAATTTCCCAACCATCAGGCGCAAACCCAAGTTCAAATTCTTTTGCCATCTCGCTTGTAATTCCACGATTCTTAAAATATTCAGCCCCAACGCTTCCACGCAGATTTTTCGCATAGAAACTACCAGCAAGCTTCATTATTTCATAAAGATCAGATGTTGAGACCTCATGTTTTTCCGAGGAAATATATTCTTCATACTCAATTGGAATATTGGCGCGATCTGCAAGTAATTTCAATGCTTCGACAAAACTCATACTCTCCACTCGCATTATAAATCGGACAACATCTCCACCTTCATGACATTGACCGAAACAGTGCCAGCTTTGCCTGTCAGGTGATACAATAAAAGAAGGAGTTTTCTCCTGGTGGAATGGGCATAGGGCTTTGTAGTTTTTTCCCGATTGTTTTAGTTCGATGTATTCACTCAAAACTTCAACAATGTCGTTTGCGCTTACAATGTCAAGAATTTTATCTTTGGGAATCAAGCCCAACTTCAACCACCTCTTTAGTAAAAATATGTAAAAAAATTATGCTGCCAAAAGCAGCAAATTAGACGAAAAAATAAAACCAACCGTATATGTAAAAAAGTTTAATCATGCATTGTTATAATGTCAAATTTTATGGGTATGTTTTTTCGATAATGTAAAGTTTTTTTTCATATAGTTGCCAATACTTATAAGTCCAGTAATATCAATAACTTATAATGTATGTAAATATTGATTTAGTATAAATTTATTATGTATGACAATTATATCTATATTCATGGAAAAATTGATTTCAGATCTAAAATCCTTCTGCACCGATGATGGGGACGAAACGCACCGCGATATCCCAAGTTTTTTGAGGTTTGCCGTTTATTTTTTGTACGATTAGTAGATATGTACTATCTTTGCGCATAACCGGCACTACGAGTTTCCCGCCTTCTGTAAGCTGATTGAATAATGATTGTGGGAATGCAGGCATCTCCGCTGAGACGACAATCGCATCAAAAGGTGCTTTCTCCTGCCAACCGACGCTGCCGTCGTGAATGCTCAACATAAAATTCTTGTAATTGAGTAATTTCAACACTTTCTCAGCATTTTGCGAAAGTTCAGGAATTCTTTCAACGCTGAATACAAAATCCGCCAATTCACACAGCAGCGCGGTTTGATAACCAGAACCTGTGCCGATTTCAAGTACATTGTGAGTCGGTAAAATATTGAGCAAGCTTATCATGTATGCGATTATAAACGGCTGACTGATTGTTTGCTCGAATCCGATGGGCAGCGGTCCGTTGTAATAGGCATCCGAAACATATGCTCTGGGAACGAAATAATGTCGTTTTACATTCCACAATGCCGCAATAATCCTGTTCTCGATAATCGCATCACGATAATATGTGCTGGTCATCAGTTCTTGCATTAGCAATTTGTGCTGATCTCTAAAATTTTCTTCAGTAAATTCCGTCATTTATTCCCAATCTGATAATATTCAGATAAATTGTTGTAATTTACATCCAGAAAAGCCGTCGGCGAAGAAATTTCGGATTATGCTTGACCAGAGTTCGCTTTGGTACGAGCCAGTCTACACCGAAAAATCCCATGATAAAATGACACAGAATCTGACCGATAAAATCGTCTATGCCCGTTGAAACAAGGGCGATGTCGCCGGTAAACCCCATTTTACGGAGCTTCATCGATAACCCGACACCAGCGAATTCCCCCCGCATATTGCCTAAAAATCCCTTTTCATTCCTTGTATGCATGGAAATGTCACTAATTAACACATCGAATTGCTTCGGATCACCTTCGAAAGCATCCAGAATTTCATTTGCATCGAATCCGAAAGTCAGCTCAAAAACATCTGTATCAAAAACTGCACGCCAATGATTGAGGTATCTGTCTTTGTCATCAGCAATAATTACACGGATTTTCCGATTGAGATTATCTCGCAGGCATTTCAGTGGAAAATCCACTTTTCTCTGACACACATTTTACTCCTGAAATTCAAATTGTATTAAACAATGTTATACTCGGGTGTAAAATTTTGAAATAAAAAACTTCGGATAATCTATGTTCAGAATTCTGTTTATTTTCTTTGTGTTGCTTGTCGGCTGTGGAACTCCACGAGAAATGCCAAAAACTCCATTGCCGTACGATTTCCCACCTCCGATTATAACCGACGATTATCCAATTCCTGATAAAATTATCGGGCTTTCTTTGTCCGAACTGCGCAAAATGCGACCGACTATCGAGAAAGTTTACCATGCTGACCCGACGTATTTCGAATATCGTGAAGTGATGACAAGGCATCCATATTTTAGCAACGTGAGTTATTTCCTCAATTACAATCTAAAAAGTGTGTATAAAATCGCATATTTGCAGAATGCGGATGTGCATAATGACCCTGCATATCGGCTTGCATTGATTGACCAGCTAATCGTGAAATATGGCAACCCACTGGTGTCAAAGCAAGGCGATATCTACATTTTTGATTCTGATAAATATGTTCTGAAGCTGAAAGATCAGACACTTGAAGTTATCGCGAAAAATATCAAAGAATT
>CAYZQB010000162.1:0-7213 GCA_964480395.1 uncultured Planctomycetia bacterium | reverse complement strand
GTTTAACATAATTTTGGTAATATATTAATTAGGGTGTGTTTGAAAAATAACTTTTCGTGTCATTCCCAACTTGATTGGGAATCCAGAATCCGCGATTTTCAGGCAATTATATGGATTCCTGCTTTCGCAGGAATGACAACGTTTGATTTTTCAAACACAGCATAGCTAAATTTATTCACCGTAAATTGAAAATCTATCTATCTCATCGGATATAAATTTCATTATTTAAGGAGATAAACATGGCGGATTATGAAGATCGGGAACGTTTTATTCCGATTTCCAAAAACGAATTAACCAACCTATTGATTGATTCAAGCGACATTGCTGCGGGTGATGCGAAAAAGTTTCGTGATTTTTCGAAGCTTTTAGCTGCGTATTATCATTTTGAATATCACGACAATCTCGAAAACCTGAAAACGCTTTATGAACCATTCGACCCAGATGCTGACACTGTTTCGCAGAAAGAATTTCCAAACAAAGAAGAAATGAAGCAGAAGCTTTTTAAAGAGTTTGGAGAAACCTGTGGTGCTGCCAACTATGTTGAGATGAATGATGAAGAACTTAATGAGGCGTTTGAGGGATGGTCACCTTTTGGCTTGAATCTTAAGCTTGACCTTGAGGATTATGAAAAATTCTCGATTTATTATCGTGGTTCGGTTGAAGAAACGCATTTAATTCGCCGCATGCCCAAAATGTGGAAGCAAGTTCCTTACACTACCAAGATTTACAAGCGATTGGCACTTTTACTCAAAATCAAGGAAACGGATAAATTCAAGAAAAAATATGATACCGACAAAATCCTAGTGAAACTTTTTAAGAATGTACCTGCACTTGACCTTGAGATGCTTTTTCCGACGACCAAGCCAGCGGTAAAACCTTTTGATTTTGTGCAAATTTATCTGCCTGTCATCATGGGTATTGCGATGCTTATTTTTAAACTTATATCCGCGTTTATGTTAGGTGCACCAGTTAATACAACATCTTACATCAAGAATTACATTGAAGCGAAATATGTTGAAGTTTCCGCAGTTGATAAAACAAAACTGGAAAACAAAATCCTAAGCAAGATAAATGACGGTGCTATTTTTGTAAAATATTCTTCGGATATTGTTGATGAAGAAAACGAGAGTTTAACACCGCTAAAAGGTACATTGGATGAGACTCAATCGCTGGCATGGTTTGAGATGAAAAAATCAGGTGTCAGAGCAATATCTTTTGATGCTGCCTGGATTGAGAAACTTACTGAATTCAAATTTAAGCATGTTAAGAAAGACGAACGAGACAATTATGTGAATGTGAATCTTCCTGACCTTCCGTATGAAATGCGCTATGAAGTTTTCGAGAAAAACAATCTTGGCGTCGCGCTTTATCGTGGCTTACTCGCTGGTGGTATCGTTTTCTTCCTCATTCTGTTTGCATCATGGACATTCAAATCTTTGATGAAATTTATGAAGATGAAGCAGAAATATGTAGGTGCGCTTGCGCAAAATCTGTTCTTCCTGAATCTCGATAATAACTTTGGTGTTTTCAGCAATCTGATAAACAGTGCTGAGGAGGAGGAATGGAAGGAAGCTGCGTTCGCTTACTTCTTCCTGAATACCATCAAGGACAAAACCTTCAACGAAGAAGAACTCGACGATTTCATCGAAAATTGGGTTGAAAATCACTGTAAACAAAAAGTGTTGAATACTGAAGGCATAGAAGAAGAAAGACCGATTCTCATTGATTTCGAGATTGAAGATGCAATCCGAAAACTTGAGGAACTCAAGCTTCTCACACGCGAGAAGGATGGCGACAAAGAAATAATCAAGGTTCTGCCCTGGGATAAAGCACTTGAGAGAATCGATTATCTCTGGGACAATTTTTTTGAATATAATAACGATTAATCAATGAACTTATTATTTATCCCGTACATCGCAGTGCGGGATTTTTTAAAAGTGTTTTTTTTCGTGTTGATATTGTATAAATGTCATATATTGCTGACATAATGGGACTATCAGAATAATTGTATTATGCATATAGATTTGCACAAATTTGTCAAAATCGCTTTGTTGATTACCTTCATATCGCTTGCGCCGATTGCGATAATGTCTCAGGATGACGAGGAGGACTTGGTAAAGGGTGCGAATCCACCATCAAATCGTAATAGTTATGAGAGTAGTGACGGGCGTATTGTCTGGCTTTATCATATCCAAAATCGCGATTCATCGGAGTTTAAACCATTACTTGATGAATTCATTGTGAAACTTCTTGCTGAAAAGAGTAAAAAACCAGGATTCAATAAATACACGATATACAACGAACAAAATGCGATTATATTTACTTTTGAGATGAAATATCTGGATTTAATCCAGAAATTCATGGCAAAAATCGATGCACCGCGACCACAAGTTATGATTGAAGTAAAAGTGATGTCATTTTCTTTGGAAAAACAAACACAGTCAGGCTGGGATCTCACTCATGATATTTCGCTAGTGTCAGGAAATTCACAGCTGTATTATCGAGGATTCGAATTTTCGTTTCATCCCGATGATTTCTTAACTGCTCTCTCAGCAAATCCTAATTCATACGTAAATGCACAAAACGATTTTCTCGGTACAACAATTCATTTTAAGACTGCTGGTGATAGTCTTGGTAGAGTAGGATCATTAAGCGGTGCAATCAGACTTCTTTCAAAAACTGAGAAAGTATATATTGTTGCAAGACCGATTGTAACGGTAGAAGCAGGTTTCGAAGCGACAATAGATACAGGTCAAGAAGTTCCTGTGTCAACGACTAAAACCTGGGGCACAACAACAGTTGTAAGCACATCCTTTGAGCCTGTTGGCATCAAACTTTCAATGTTGCCAATAAATATCGGTACAGAATATGTAAAATTAAACGTCAAACCTGAAATTTCTGCTGTTTCAAGGTTTTTTGATCCAGGTGGCTCACTTGCTTCATATCCAATAATTATTCGTAGAAATGCAGAAACAACTGTTACAATTAAATCGGGTGAAACACTTGAGATCGGTGGATTGAGTTCGGACAGGACACTTTTAAGTACGACTGGAATTCCGATTTTAACGGATATTCCATTATTTGGGTATCTGTTCAGAGCGAATCGAATTGAAGTTAAGCGTCAGAACATCATATTTTTCATAACTCCAACGATTGTCCCACCCGGTCAAATTGTCAATCCTGAGCAATTATCAAGTGATAATACTTTCGAGTCAATTCCGAAATAAAGCAAAAGAAACAACTCGCATTATTGATGAAGCATTTTCCCAAATTGCTAGTACAGTGTAAAAAAAAATGATGTAGTGGCACAGGCTTCCAGCCTGTGTCTTTGGGTATTGCAACCTATGTCAGGCATCTTGCCTGACTCCTTCAGCATCATCATTGACAGGCTATGAAGCCTATCCTACCAATATTTAAAACTTCTGTTACACTGTACTTGTGCTTAGTGACATAATATTTAAGAAGTTGTCATTCCCGTGAAAACGGGAATCCAGAAGCTGCTTGCACTAAAATACGTGGATAATTAAAGGACTTCGTAGACTGGGATTCTTCGCTTCGCTCAGAATGACAGGAACATAACTTTTGTCCCTAAGCACTAGTTTTTGTCGGGATAAGTTTTAGTGTTTGCCATTAAATTTATCACGAAATATATGAGTGTAAGAATCACCGCAAAAACCGAGAACCAGAGAAGATTTAAGTTTTGTGCAATCAGAGAATCAATATTTTTACTCAATTCAATATCCGAGATGCTTAAATATAATGCAAAACCTGAAAGCAGGAGAAATATACCGATTGATAAAAGCAGATAAAGTGCTTGTTTATCCGAAGCGACATTGATTTCGTTATTTTCTAAAACCTGATTTTGCTCCACAATTTCGTCAGTTATAAGATTTTCGGTATCCGTCGAATCCTTTTGTTTAGGATCGTTCTTGCTTAAGTATTTATTGATATATTGGATAATCAACATAAAAAAAAGCACGCTGAAAGACGTGAAATACTTGCCAAGCAGGAAAAGACAGACAGAAATACTCAGGAAAGTCAGAGCAAAGAAAACGTATGAAAGTTTTACGTTGGCATTCATTATCGCTTGGATGGATGAAAATATCATCACCCCAGCAGATATAACGAACATTAAAAACATCAATTCTGACATCAAACACCTTATGCAAAACTAACTATGATGTTACCATCGATGAAAATTTGGTCAAAAAAAATGTCAGATAAATTCTGCGAATGTTGAATAAATTGGAAAATTTGCTTTAACTCTATTTTACCATAAAAAAGACATCCATACTTGAAATCAATAGTATATTAGGATGTTCATCAACTTGGATTTTATTAAATTCTGCTGAATAATTACTTGGAGTGAAAATGAGCGGCATTGTAACCGGCGGACTGTGGAAAAAACTCGATATGCAAAAGAGAATCTGGGTTGATATTGCAGGTTTCACAATCATGTTTGTCATTTCATTGGTTTTACTAGTGATGTTTACACGTGATTCTTCCGGTTTATCCATTCATAACTGGGCATATCGCATAATAACCATATGTGTCGGGTACTTGATATTGGTTTTAGCATCACTGCTGTTATTACTTCGCTTCAAGAAACGAATTCTGCCGATTATGCTTGTGTTGATGTATATCGGTCACATCATAGCGGTCTTGACGATATTGTTCTTCTCTGTTGAAGGGTTAAGTGAAGTAAACTTGGGATTAGGTGGTGGAACAACTTTGGGGATATTCGGCATATTACTCATAATTTCAATCCGTGATTTACTGAGCGATATTCGTGAAGTTAAGTTTTGGCAGAAGTTCTGGTCGGATTTGAAAGAGCAGAAACAAAGTGGAAACCTTGGTATATTTTGGGAAATAGTATTATTTATCTGGCAGCCGCAGTTTTCCAAGGATGAAACAACAAATCCTATTCGCGATTTTGCAGAAGGCATTCTAATGGCGTTCGTTCTTGCGCTTATTATCAGGACTTTCAGCTTGGAGGCGTATAAAATTCCCACAGGTTCCATGAAACCGACGCTATGGGGTGAATCTTTGAACCAGGACGACATGCTTGTCAAAGAAGGGGACAAAATCCTCGTAAATAAGCTGGTATATTCACTACGCAAACCCGAACGTTTCGAGATTATCGTTTTCAAATACCCGCTAAACTCCATTAAAAACTTCATCAAACGCTGTGTCGGCATGCCAAAGGAAGAAATGCTGATTTATCAGGGTGATATTTGGCGAAGACCTGCGATTTTTGATGAGAAATCAGGAAAATGGGTTGGTGACGAAAATGCTGAATTCGAAATCGTCAAAAAACCGCTTCGCGAGCAGAATGCACTTTGGAGTTTGTATTATTCGTATAAATTTGCCGACGCTATTAATAATCAGGGGAAAGGATGTAAATGCGATATTTACCCGCTGATTCTCGGTAATGCCGTCAACAGCGATTGGACTCCGACAACTCTGGATGACGAACCTTCATACAACTCAAGTCCTATGCGCAACCGAGATTATGTTGACTGGGAATATGACAACAAATCTGCGTGGAAAGCATCAGGAACTGGTACAGAGGTCGTTTTCGAAGCTGAGGTTACCGACAATAATTCATCCGCATTAGGATTTTCAAAATATATTAAGGACAGATTCGCACTTCCCAGAAGTGAACGTGAATATGAAACTTATTCGTTCAGGGATAAACAAGAATTTGAGCAGAATGACCGCTCTTTTCCGGGTTTTTCCCCGGTTGCGGATATAAGATTCCGGTCAACCTGGCGATTTAGCAAAGATGCAACTGCAGTGATTCAGTATCATCGGGCATTTGGAATATTAGGCGGAAAAGATTCTGACCTTTGGGTAGAATTGACGCTTGGTACTGATAAAACAGGACTCTCAGCAAGAATTTTAAGTAAAGACAGCGCAGCAAAGACGATAAAATATCCAGAAAATTTCGACGAAATATTGAAAAAACTCAATATTTCTATTGAGCCAGATACTGATGTGATTGTTGATATGGCTTATGTTGATGGCGATGTTATTGTCGAGATTAACAACAAGCATATACTACGCTGGCATATCGATTTCCCGTTTTCACTTCCGTTAAATGTCGATGATGTGGAAGCACGAGATGAAATTCCTGAGACAGCATATTTTCGGATGATCGCTCTTAATGGGAAAGTGAGTTTTATGCATCCTGAATTTTGGCGTGACATATATTATATTCCTGATGGTTTGTGCAATCCATCGGTGGTTATACCTGACAACAAATATTTTGCACTTGGTGACAATTGCTCTAATTCCAAGGATTCAAGACTCTGGTACGTTGGTATTTTCAAGATTAAACTCAAAGATGGCACAATTTACGAGCTTAAAACAGAGATGGATCCTGGTGGTGATAGTAAAAACGACCCTCAGATCGACCTTCTGAGAATGACCAGACTTGATGAAGATGATTTTGCATATGATAACTTCAAAATGGAGCTGGATGATTTGCGTACAAAACACAAGGTTCTCAGGATTGAAGATGTTTATGGTGTTGTACATAGTGTGCCTACCCAAAGCATAGAATCATTCGAGATTCAGAAGGCGCCTTTTGTACCGTATAAAAACTTACTTGGTAAAGCGTTGATTCGTTTTTGGCCCCTGCTTTCTATGAAATTTGCACGATAGCGTTGGATACCTTGCTGATTATTATACGAATTTGACATTTTCAAACACAAAAGAATACTCTATAATACGTGCAACACAGGTGAACCTGCTTTTATTTACAGCATTGACAATAGGATTCAAGAGTTATTTGACCTAATGACAATGTCGAAAACTTAAACCAGCAAAGATAGAAGTGAGTTTCGTTAACATGGATTTATCGATATTAAAATACTGCCCTCATTGCAAAGCGCCGATGACACCAACTTCGTATAGTATTTGTATCGGAGATGATGAGAACTGCAGTTGCTGCAATTGCATACTACCTGATAATCTTAAGTTTAACGTTTCTGAATGCTCAGTATGTGCAAAACCACTGACCAAGCAGGATTTTATCGATAAAAATGCAACTTGTTCACATGAACAAGCATTTTGTCTCGACTGCCTTAAAGCGCGCAGGATTTTGCAGATTGACAAAGAAATTTACAACTGCGATTATTGCGGTGTTGAGCTTACTCAGCTTGATTTTCTTGAGGATAACGCCGAAATAAAACGCATGCTGATTGTCTGT
>CAYZQB010000161.1:0-7229 GCA_964480395.1 uncultured Planctomycetia bacterium | reverse complement strand
GCACCTGTACCTTTGCTGCCGTCAATGACAATATGTAAACCTTCCTTAAACCTTACGTGTCGGACATGTTCCGTTTCGTACATCGATTTTTGCTTGTTCAGCCATTCATAATCCAGCTTGCCTCCAAGATTTCCAAAATTTACCGTGAAATATCCGATGCCAAGCGACGTAATATTCTGGAAAAAGTGTGTTCCCTGCGATGGTTTCACGCTGATATCCTTCATGTCGGTCTCAACGATGAAGCGAACATTGGAGATGTCAGCCCAGCACACGGGAATCCCGAGCCAACGGTCTGCAGTGCCCCATCGCCCCTGCCCGATAAGAATATATGTCCGTTCGTCATTTTTTAGCTTGGCGTTTATCGAACTGACTTCACCAGCAATAGTCTCAGTCAGATTTCTGTTGAATTTTTCAGGTTTTACATAGATTATATCGCGAATACCTTCAAAAAAACCGTGACCCAACGCTTTGTTTGAAAAACATATCACATCATCGAGATTGATGTTTACAAGTGTGTGTTCCGCCTTTGTTTCCCCAACTACAAGCGGTCGTATCTGCAGAAAACCCAGCTCGTGTGCTGACTCGATTTTATCTTTCAAATTTACAGCAAACTCAATTTCTACAGGAGTTCCAAGAGCAGTATTTCCGAGTTTAAAGAGAAATTTCATTGTCTCAGCCAATGGAAATATGTCATGTTTCAGTATTCCCGACATTGTTACAAGTTTGACCCCTGGTCTTGATATGCCGTCGTAAACCGTATCATTTTCATGCGAATAAACTGAGCCGACTGGATGCAGCGTTCCATCATTTTCTGCAACATCAAGTCCGAGTTTGCTGATGTTGAAATCGGCAATTCTCGGAAAATGCATATGCTGAGGTGTGTCCCCGAATTTTGGTGAAACCAGCATGCGTGTTGACATTGTTGAGAATTTACCTTTATGCATTTCATCCCATGGTGGTCCTGACATTTTTAGATTTAATGCCAAAAATTCTTTCTGCGCAAAATCGAGGAAATCTTTTGTGTTTGTGAATTGATATAGTTTTTGGGGATATTTTGGCGAGAAACGCACGCATAATCCGCCGTCAACCACTGTTTTCCCAAGACCTAAAGCAACTGAAACGACACCATCTTCAGCATTCATGCCTTCCATGGGATAATAATCGTAGGAGCGTCCGACACCAGCAATATTCGGGTACAGATTATCGCCATGTGCTTTACCTACTATCTGCTGAATTATCACCGCCATTTTTTCTTCTTCCAGACGGTTTGGAGTTGACTCAATATAACTTTTCGAATCGGAATAATAAGTCGAAGCATAAACAAGCTTGATTGCATTGCAGAGTTCCATAAGTCGGACATCGACATCCTCATTATTATTTGGAATCATGTATGTTTTGTAAACACCCGCAAAGGGTTGAAATGATGAATCCTCAAGCAGACTCGACGACCGAACAGCAAGGGGTTTGCGCATGTGCAGAAGGAAGCTTCGTAAAGAATATTTAACAGAATCTGGCATCTTCGAATTCAAAAACGCTTCGGTAATTTGATAATCATCGTTAACATTCAGAACAAAAGAGTTTAGCGAGTTTTTATCCATGAAAAGATCGAAAATCTCGGTTGTGAGTACAAGAGAATTCGGCACGAAAATTCGGACATTTTCAATATGCTCATCAATTTTATAATTATTCAAAAGCGAGTTGATAAACGCAAGTCCTCTGCCCTTGCCACCAAGCGACCCGCTGCCGATTTTCATGAATTTAGATTCAACATTAATACGTCCTATGGAAAAATCTTCTATCATACCGGCAGATGACAGTCTCAGCAGTCCAAGGATTGATTTTCTTAAAAAATCGCGAATTTCTGAAATATTGTTAAAATCGTTGACATGCTTAGCTCTTAGCAAGGTTGCCAGCTCGAATTCTGTACGTGCCATGAGCCAGCGCGAGAAATGATTGCTGAATCCGTGAAAAAACACCGAATCATCAGGAATTGTACTAATCTTCTGCGACATGGAACTTAAATCCGACGCTCTGTCAATAATCTCGCCGTTAGGATGCCTGAAAACAAAATCCCCGAAACCTAATTTCTCACGCATGAACGCTCTCACATCACTCAGAAGTGTCGGTGAGCGTTTGTTGATGAAACTCACTTTAAGCTTATCCGCCCATTTTCGATTAGCTTCATCCGAGGACTGCAGCAAAATCGGGATATCGTTTCTGTGCACTTTCACCATCTTCGAAAACTTAATTCCCGCTTCCTTATCGTGCTTGCCGTTCATTGGAAACGCAGCATCAGTGATAACTCCAAGTACAAATTCTTCGTTCTTCTCGAAAAGCTGCAGTGCATCCTCATACGAATTCACCAGAAGCACCTTCGGACGCGCACGCATTCTCAGAAGTTTCTGAAGCCGATTTACGCCTTCAGCCATCAATGCCTGCGTCTGCTTTACAAGCTCGGTGTACAAAAGTGCGAGATATGATGAATAAAACCTTGGTGAATCCTCAATCAGAATTATGCTGTTGACACCTGCAATCTTCGCATCCTCCACCGCATTCCATTTATCCTCGACATACTTGATTATTGCTAAAAATATTCGAACATCACCGTTCCAGACGAAAACCTTGTCAATACCTGGGATTGACCCAATATCAACAATCATACGCAGTTCCCTGTTGTCATAAGTCATCAAAATGGCTGTTAAATCCGGATATTTTTCAGAAATCGTCTGCCCGAACTCTGCCACATTCATACTTCCAACGCGCGGCATCGTAATTAGCAGGTCGTATTGCTTTTTCTCAAGTGCTTTCAATGCTTCTTCCGCGGTTGAAACCCGTTCGATCTGTGGTGTCTGTCTGAGATTCAATTCGAGATATTCTGAAAATAAAACTTCGTTTAGCACAGCATCTTCGGTAATCGTGTAATAATCGTACAGGCTGGAAACCAGAAGGATATTATGTACACGCTTACCCATCAGCCGATCATAATGAATAACCTTTAAATCTCTCCGCGAAACTATATTATCAATTGCCGGGTCATTCATTTTTTGCCTTTAATCGTTAAATTCTAATAATACATTTAAACAATTATAAATTCTCGATGTAATAGCGAAGATTCTTTTGCACACCATATCCAATTTTATATGCTTCTTATGGAAAACAAAACATTTACATATATGATTCCATTTACGATTCAACAAGTTTCTTGATTATGAGGGTAAAAATGATTCAGTCGATGACCGGTTTCGGCAAAGCATCAGCAACATTGAGCATCGGTTCTGTTGACATATCTATTCAGGCGGTGAATAGTCGGTTTTTTAATGCTAAATGCAGCATAAGCGACATTTTTCGCCCGTATCAATTCGAAATAGAAAAACGTATCAAAAACTTTCTTACTCGAGGAAGTGTTAATTTTTTTGCGAAATTTAAGCCCACTGAGCAGCATCCCAGAATCAAGTTGAATCCCGACGTTGCAATGTGGTACAAACTGGAAATCCTTAAGATGGCGGAGATTATCAGTCCTGATGATGAAGAGTTTTACATCAGCCAGAACGTTCCGCAAAATAATCTTGTTATCGACAACAGCATTTCTATTGGTGAATTTCTCGATCTGCCGGGTGTAATTGTTGAAGAAGATGAGATGCATGATATCAGCAAGCAAGACCTTGAGGAATTATATAAAGCTCTTGATTCAGCACTTGAAGAACTCAAGGAGATGAGAATTAGCGAAGGCAAGGCGATGTTAGAGGAATTTACGGGCAGAACCGCAACAATGTCTGAGCTTGTTGACAAAATCGAAGTGCTGAAGGATACAACTATTAAGCAATATCATAAAAATCTGCAGACCAAAACGAATGAACTTATTAATGGTTCTGGAATTCAGGTAAACAGTGAGGACCTTGCACGTGAAGTTGCGTTTTTTGCAGAGCGTTCAGATATTTCGGAGGAGATTTCGAGACTTCGGCATCATATTGGACATTTTCAAGATTCGCTTGCAAACGGCGGGGAAACTGGTCGCAAACTCGACTTCATTGCTCAGGAGATGCTGCGCGAAACAAACACAATTGCATCAAAATCGAACAATTCTGAAATATCTGAGTATGTTGTTGAATTGAAGGCGGAAATCGAAAAAATCAAGGAACAAGTCCAGAATGTCTTGTAAAATCCAACAAGAATATATTAAGTTTTCATGATGGGATTAGGATTGGGATAAAAAAATCCCGTTTTTCGGAGGAATTAATGCAGAATAATGCTTCAGTCAGCAGTGATGAATCGCTCAACGCTGAAAATAATAAATCTGACAAGAAAAAAACTTCAGCAACGACACTTATCCGATGGATTCTGAGAATTGTGTTCCTGCTGATAATTCTTTATGAAATCGTTAACAAATTCACACATCCCGTTGAGGCAAGAATTATCGGTTTCATCGGAGTCGGAATATATTTGGTACTGCTGAGATATTCACTGGTAATAGCATATCGGAAAAACCTGAAAAGTTTTCAATTCGCATTAATCCGTAATAGCATTCTGCTTGGATTCCTTTTTGCTGCATGGCGCTGGATTTTCGGTTATAAATGCTTATCTTCCGAGATTGGGTCAGTCGCTTTCGATTTCGTTCTCGCCTTATTTCTGCTTATCTGCATTCTATTGAGCGTAATTATATCAATTATTGTATTCATAAAGCGTGAGCATCGGTCAATGATGGACGTTTATATTCTTGTACTGATAATCTCAGGATTATGCTTTCTTTCGCTTTTCCCGTTTATTATCAAAGAATCACAATATATTCCCGAAGGATTAATGGGAGCAGTCCTGAATTATAGTGCTATGGGCTTCGGCATGCTTTTCTTATTCACCGTTGCTCTGACAATTCCGCTGATTGCTTTTTTGTATCTCAGGCGTAAATTCACCAGCGTGATTTCGTTTAAATTTGTAGTAAAAAGGAAACTTTCATATCTCGCGATGGCAACGGTTGGGCTTGGTGTTTTCGTATTAATTATCGTAACTGGCGTTATGGGCGGTTTCAAAGCTGAGCTTAGAAAGAGAATCCGCGGTTCACAGTCGCATCTGCTTGTTCCGATTTCAATCCCATCATCAGCACAAATTAAAAGCAATAGCGAGTATTCACTTCCACCTTTTGATGAGGAGATGGACAAACCCGATTCCACAATATATTCAGCACTTCTAGATGTCGAGGATACCGGAAAGTATGAACAGTTTCGCAAAAAAGTTGCTGAGAAATACGAACTTGAATACAAAACTCTTGATCAGCTTTCGGTCGAGTGGGATTTCGAATATCAGGAGAAAAATGACCCATTAATTTATAAAGCATTGAAGAAAAAAGTCGGATTCATCGAGAAAGCGAATAACGCGAAAACCCTTGAGACAGCTCTGCGTCAAAAATTCGATTTCGAGGATTCGCTGACAAATCCAGAGATGATTCTTAAAACACGTGCGATTTTGCTTGGATTTACCGACGAAAAAGACCTGCGATTAATCCGCCATCCACAAGATTTAGTAGCACTGTGCAGAACCGATTATCTTGATAAAACCATGAGAAGATATCGTGAAATAATCCTAAAACTCAACGATAGCGAGTATCGAAAGGAATTGCTTGAGTTTATTGAGTCGCGTGGGAATGTTGTCGATAGCGAATGGTCCGGTTTTATGGCACCTCAATCTAAGGTTTATGAGGAATCAAAGCGGATTCTTGCTGGAACGGCACGCGACGAAAAAATCATTGAAGGCGCATCCGGCAGATTGCGAACCATGGCGCTTATCATCAAGGAGCAGAACCGCGAAATCGATTACTGCCAGATAATGGCGATAGATCCAAGCAATGATTTACTGATTTCTGACCTTGGAGTATATCTTCAGCATGCACTGTATTATGAGTTGAATCAGCATCTTGTAAAAAATCTTTACAACACTGCGATGCTGGTGGCACGGGAGTTTTCAGTTACCGAGAATGAGTATTATTCACCCAAAATAGTCCGAGATGATGAACTTACGCCCGTTGGCAGAGAA
This sequence comes from uncultured Planctomycetia bacterium, assembly GCA_964480395.1. GTDB lineage: Bacteria > Planctomycetota > UBA8742 > SKZP01 > CAYZQB01 > CAYZQB01. Next base: position 1,205 of record CAYZQB010000161.1, on the reverse strand, counting down.
CTTTTCGCGGAAATTATGACCACAGCTTCACTGATTTCAAAGTCGCCGCAAGAAGACCGATATCCTGAGCTTCCTCTAAAACAGCAAATTTTGCTGAATGATTTACGTGATAATCTAACGACAATTATCAACCGGCATCGTGATAAAATCGTCGCTGAATACATGGGCAAAGGACTCTCCTTTGAAGATGCAAGAGCGAAAGCACGCAAAGAATCCAAGGAATATGTTCTGATTAACGATATGCGCGGAAGAATTATCACTGGTTTTTACACGTTCAACAAAACACTGAATAGCTTGATTTCCGGGAAATATTCGAAATATCTGTGCGTTGATAGCACAATTGAACTCAAAGGTTTTAATAAATCGGTCATAATCACGCCGAAACCCTTAAAAGATAAACTCTTACAGATTATCAAAGTAGGTAATAAGTTTATTAGTATGCAGAAAAATTATACAGCTAAGCAAATCGCTTTCGATGATATTAAAAATTCGATTATAAATACAACAACCGATTATCTTGACAAAGATTGGTCCAATGTCAAAACTGCCCTGAAAAATGCTGATGAAAACGCGGTTAAGACTTGTTTTCCCTTGCTTTCCGGCATTGAGGGGCAAATTTCCACTGATGAGCTTGATGAAATCGAATTGCACTTGATAAATCTCCTGAAATTGTTCGAGCAAACTACCTTGCGAGCAAACATGTCGGATGATTCGACATTTTGGGATATTGAGGATTTCAGCGTAATTTCGCTTGATAAGATAATTGATACGGATTTCAGCAAAGTCCGGCACATGCTGCGTTTCATGACTGACGGTCAATCACCGTTTAAGGGAGTCATGCTGAAATGGGACGGGAGCGTCAAAGTTCAAAGCTCCGATGTCAAGGATTTGCTTGCTGACGACGTTATCACTGGCATTGAGAATAAAAAGATTGAAAACTTCGAGGACATCAGACAGATATTCAAAAACCTTAAATTCGAATCCAAAATCAAGCTCCAATTCATCAGAAAAAAAGGGGGGAAAGGCACTGAAACACTGAATGCTGAATTGGTTTACAATCAGGAATTAATAATAATGGTCTTGGAAATACATTTATAGGTTCTGGAGCAGGTCAATATAATACAGATGGTTTTGATAATTTATTTATTGGTAATGGTACAGGAAATAATACTACTACCGGTTCTAGAAATTCTTTTATAGGAAGC